>DAOVVI010000034.1 GCA_030637245.1 Cyclobacteriaceae bacterium | reverse complement strand
CCGGCATCATCATATGCCAGCCACACACCAATTCGCATATCATCTTCAAATCTTCCCATTTGAAGTACTTTCCCGTCACTAGTGTAATAGGTCCAGCTCCCTTGTTTAAGATTGTTTTCATCGATCAGGCCTTCAGACCGGATGGTGCTATCGGCAATATATTCAGTGATCAATTTGTGTTGGCCATATCCCTGATAAGCGAATAAGCCAAGTAAAGATATCGTGAGTAGTATTCGATTTATCATATAATCAGAAAAAGTATTGTCAATTCACTTTGTTCAAAGATAACAACTTTTTCAATTCATTTTTATGATAATGTGAATTGAGGAGATTTAATATGAGCTGAAAAACTTGAATTTTAATTAAGGTATTAAACGTATTCCTTCAAAATGATTTCCCTTACCTTTTTCATTCCTGCACTACCAACTTCCTCGATTAAAAACAAATTGGGTCTTGGAAATACCTCAGGCATATTTGGGTCAATAATGAACTTTGGATTAGATTCTTTGACATATTCCAGGAGACCTGCTGCCGGATATACTTGCAAGGAAGTGCCAATAACTATAAAAATATCTGCTGAAAGAGTCTCTTCCACTGCGACTTCCATCATGGGGACCATTTCACCAAACCACACGATATGTGGTCTCAATTGCGATCCTTTTTCGCATTTATCGCCAATATTCAATTCCCATCCATCCATATCATAGATCAGATTCGGATCAACGGTACTACGGGATTTAAATAGTTCTCCATGAAGATGTATCACATTGGACGAACCTGCTTTTTCATGAAGATTATCTACATTTTGGGTAATTACCGTAACCTTGAATTGATTTTCTAATTCAGCAATGATTTGATGCCCTTTATTGGGACTGGCAGACAAGGCATTCTTTCTTCTTTCGTTATAAAAATTCAAAACCAGTTCACGGTCTTTGGCCCATCCTTCCGGAGAAGCAACATCCATGACATCGTGTCCTTCCCACAACCCTCCGGAATCACGAAAGGTTTTTATTCCGCTTTCAGCGCTTACTCCTGCGCCCGAAAGGACAACTATTTTTTTCATAACTTCTATTTTTTCCTTCGACCGCCGCGTTTTTTAGCCGGGGCTTTTTCTGCAAGTTCTACACAATCTTCGTAAGTCAAATCTTCAGGTTTTTTGTCTTTTGGCAGCTTTACATTCTTTTTGCCGGCTTTCAGATAGGGTCCCCATTTTCCTTTTAAAATCTGAAATTCTTCATTTTCGCTGAAGGTCCTGATAATACGGTTGGCGTCCTCTTTTCTTTTTATCCCTATCAATTCGATTGACCGTTCTTCTGTAACAGTTAGTGGGTCATCATCTTCACCCAGGCCATAAAATTTATTGATATGTCTGACATATGGTCCATACCTTCCGATGTTTGCTTCAATATTTTGATCCTCATATGTACCAACCAACCTTGGTAGTTTAAAAAGCTCCAGGGCGTCTTCGATCGTAATAGTTTCTATTAACTGACCTTTACGAAGGCTGGAAAATTTAGGTTTTTCTTCATCTTCCAATTCGCCTAACTGTACGCAAGGGCCAAATCTGGCTAACCTGGCATATATGTTTTTCCCCGAATCGGGATCGACGCCAAGGACTCGCAGCGCTCCAATTTCAGACTTGCTAACATTCTCTGACGTTTCAACATCGGAATGGAAACTGCTATAAAATCCATCAATCATTTTGTCCCATTCCAGTTTTCCTTTTGCAATTTCGTCAAATTCTTTTTCCACATTTGCCGTAAATGAGTAATCAATAATATTTGGGAATTGCCCTATTAAAAAGTCATTTACGATCATAGCTGTATTTGTTGGGAAAAGCTTGCTTTTTTCCACTCCGGTTATTTCAGTTTTTTTAGAGTTTGTAATCTGATCATTTTCCAACACAATCTCCCTATAAGTTCGCTCAGTCCCTTCTTTCGATTCTTTTAATACATAATCTCTTTTTTGAATAGTTGTAATGGTTGGGGCGTAGGTAGAAGGTCTGCCAATGCCCATCTCTTCCAGTTTTTTCACCAGGCTGGCTTCAGTATATCTAGCCAATGGGCGAGTAAATCCTTCTTTTGCCAGCATATGATTTAATTCCAGAATTTGACCGATTTCCAAAGGAGGCAGCATGCTGTGATGATTACCATTTGGATCATCATCATCAGTCGATTCAATATAGACTTTTAAAAATCCCTCAAACTTGATCACTTCACCTTGGGCTGTCAGGTTTTCATCCATTGTAGAAATTCCTACGGTCGCTATGGTTCGCTCTATTTGAGCATCAGCCATTTGTGAGGCGATGGCTCTTTTCCAGATCAAATCATACAATCGCTGTTCTCCATTATTCGAACCGGCTTCCTGATTCATAAAGCTTGTTGGCCTGATGGCTTCGTGAGCCTCCTGTGCAGATTTAGATTTATTTTTGAAATGTCTCGTTTTCACATAGCTCGATCCATATAATTGTTTGATAGCAAATTTAGCTCCTTCTAAGGCTTCCTGGGATAAATTCACAGAATCTGTTCGCATATAGGATATTTTCCCGGATTCATATAGTTTTTGCGCGACAGACATTGTTTGTGAAACGGAAAAGCCAAGTTTTCTGCTGGCTTCCTGCTGCAAAGTGGATGTCGTAAATGGTGCGGTTGGTGTTTTTTTAGCCGGCTTTTTTTCGAGGTTTTTAATTTTAAATTCAGCCCCAAGGCATTTATTTAGGAACTCCCGGGCACTAGATTCATTTTCAAATTTTTTGCCTAATTCGGCTTTTAACGTCTTGGTACCATTGATGTTGAATAGCGCTGTAATTTTGAAAAAAGACTTAGCTTCAAATTTTTCAATCTCCCGCTCACGCTCTACAACGAGCCGAACCGCAACCGATTGAACCCTTCCAGCAGATAATCCACGCTTGATTTTTTTCCACAATATAGGACTAATCTCAAATCCCACTAACCGGTCAAGGATTCTCCTGGCTTGTTGTGCATTTACCAGGTCCAGATCCAAACCTCTTGGTGATTCAATGGCATTCAGAATCGCATTTTTTGTAATTTCCCTAAAAACTATTCTCCTGGTTTTCGAATCATCAAGTTTCAGGGATTCCTTAAGATGCCAGGATATTGCTTCTCCCTCACGGTCATCATCACTTGCAAGGAAGACCATATCAGAACCTTTCACGTCACGCTTCAGATTTTTGATGACCTCCTTCTTGTCTTTCGAGATTTCATAGGTCGGTTTAAATCCGTTTTTAACGTCAATGGCCATGTCGTCTTTGGGTAAATCCCGCACATGTCCATAGCTTGATACTACTTTATAATCTTTTCCTAAATACCCTTCTATTGTTTTGGCTTTGGCCGGTGACTCAACGATTACTAGATTCTTCGACATTAACTATACGTTTTTAACTTCAATTATACCATATTTCTCATGAGGAGGTAAATTCATTGATGATCAATTCAAAATTGCTAAATTGCCGGGGAAACTAAATTTTCAGATGAAAAATTATTGATTTTCCGGTCAATGCTTTGATTTCCAACTCTTTATGAGTGCTAATTATAATTTCCTGAACTATTCAGGCGAAAATAAAGTCCCAAATATCAACAAAAAATTATTAAAATAGAAAATCAATCTATTTCGTTTCCTAGAATTGAAATACCTTAAGTATAATTATCTTATGGGAAAAACACTATTTATAGTTCGACATGCTGCCGCTAAACCAACTGAGGCAGGCGAAAAGGATATTGACCGGAAACTTGCAGGAGATGGTATGCAGCAATCTTCAAGATTAGGAGCTTACATATATAAAAAGAATACTGATATTTCTGCAATTGTGTGCAGTAGCGCTATCCGGGCTATTCAGACAGCAGAACTAATCTCCGATCAGATCAATTTTGATATCCTTAAAATCCAAATCCATTCGGAACTCTATGAAGCATCAGTACGAATCATATTTAAGGAGGTTTGTGAATTTAATAATGATTGGAATGAGGTAATTGTTGTTGGTCACAATCCCGTCGTATCTTATTTTGTAGAATACTTAACCGGTCATCATTTTGATGGTATGGAGGCAGGAAGTTTAGTAAAAATTTATTGTGGAGTGGATGATTGGGCTTTAGTTTCAAATGAAAATTCTTCATTTGAATATTACGTTTCACCAGATGATGTTACAATAGAAAATTAAATGAGAGCATTAGGTCGTCATATCATTGCTGAGCTATATAATTGTAATCTGGAAAAAATTGACGATGTTTTGTTTGTAGAAAAAGGGATGCTTGCCGCAGCAGATAAAGCAGGGGCGACGGTTATCAATTCTACTTTTCATCATTTTTCTCCTTTTGGTGTATCTGGCGTTATTGTTATCCAGGAAAGTCATTTTTCAATTCATTGCTGGCCGGAATACGGCTATGCTTCCATAGACATTTATACCTGTGGAGAAACGGTCGATCCCTGGATAGCATATGAATATTTGAAAAAAGAATTCAATGCCTCTCATGGTTCTACAATGGAATTAAGTCGTGGTCAAAGCAATTTATTGTCAATACCAAATACTTTTGGTTCGGCTTCAATTAAAAATAAAAAAAGTAATCCTACTAAAATAAAGAGCACTAAAAATATTTGGTTTACAGAACGTAATGAAAACATAGCACTTTCACTAAAGCATAGCGGAGAGCGGCTATATAATTATAAATCTGATTTTCAGAAAATTGAGATTTATCAAACGGAAGCCTTTGGTCGGATACTGGTATTGGATGGCAATATCGTTTGTGCTGAGGAAGATGAATATGTTTACCATGAAATGATAGCTCACGTACCTGCTTTTGCACATCATGATCCCAAAAGAATTTTAGTGATAGGCGGAGGTGACGGGGGTACGGTTAGAGAACTTTTAAGGCATAAGAATATTGAACATATTGACTTGGTAGAAATTGACGAATACGTAATAAAGGCAGCCCGTGAATTTTTACCGGATTTGGCGTTCTCCCTAAATAATAAAAATGTTGACGTTAAAGTAGAAGATGGTATTGATTATGTAAAAAGCTGTAATTCAGAAACGTATGATATAGTAATTGTAGATTCGGATGACCCGGTTGGGCCGGGCGAAGGTTTATTTACAGAGAGTTTTTATAGGGAAATATATCGGGTTCTAAAAACTGATGGAATTATGATCACCCAAAGTGAATCACCCAGGTTTAACAGGCAAATTTTTATGGATGTATTTCAATGTTATAAAAAGATATTCGGTGAAGACAATGTTTATTGTTATCTTATGTTTTTACCATCATTTCCATCCGGTATGTGGAGTTTTTCTTTTTCATCAAAAGGCAATATAGACCCATTTCAAAACCTTCAAAAAGAAAAAATTAGAGATTTCTGTGCCGGAAACAACCTGAAGTATTATAGTTTTGATATACATAACTCTTCGTTTGTTTTACCCAGATTCGTTCATGATATGCTATAATGAAATCATATTCTAAAGAAAGGCTACTTAAAAAATTTGATCCAAATGGTATCGGCCAGGCAGGGAGGCTTTTTGGCTTGCCCTTTGATCAGAAAACTTCTGAAATCGTAGTAATTCCAGTTCCCTGGGACGTTACTGCTTCATTCCATGACGGAGCGTCTCTTGGTCCAAAAGCGATATTAAACGTTTCTTCACAGATAGACCTTTTTTTGCAACGGATACCCGATGCATGGAAATTGGGAATAACCATGTTGCCAATTGATGATGAATGGATAAACAAGAATAACCAGGCACGTAAATACGCAGTGGAATATATTAAAAACTTAGAAGGAGGTATAAGTATATTGTCAGGTAAAGACAGCGGTCTTATTTTGCAGAACATCAATATGTTATCAAACAAAATAAATGATTGGGTTTTTACCAAATCAAAAGATATTCTAAAAGCAGGTAAAATCCCTGTTGTACTAGGTGGTGACCATAGTTCACCGTTTGGATTGATGAAAGCTATTTCTGATTCATTTGATGAATTTGGAGTTTTGCAAATAGATGCTCACGCTGATCTCAGACCACACTATCAAGGATTTGAATTCTCACATGCTTCCATCATGCATAACCTTTTAAAGTTTAAAAATGTATCTAAACTGGTACAGGTTGGTATTCGGGATTTCTGTGAACAAGAGCGTGATGTAATGGAAAAAGATCAAAGAATTATCACCTACTATGATGAATCTTTGGCAAGAGATAGGTTTGAAGGAGTTTCCTGGGCCAATCAGGTAAAGCAAATCATTGAATCACTTCCTGATGTCCTTTACATATCCCTGGATATCGATGGATTAGAGCAATTAAATTGTCCTTCCACCGGCACTCCCGTACCAGGTGGGCTTTCCTATAATCAATTGATTTATCTATTTGAAAAATTAATGAGTTCCGGGAAAAAGATACTTTCGTTCGATATTTGTGAAGTTTCAGGTGCTAAAGATGAATGGGATGCAATAGTTGGCTCCAGATTATTATATAATCTTGCAAATATTACGGGTGTTACTCAAAACTTGCTACAGTGCAATTAGATCATAAAATAGTTTTAGTTTGCAATTACATGAAACTGTTCTCCATTGAGTTAGTATTTTAAATTATTTGGGATTTCTGATTATGTTTCTTTTTTTTGTAAAAAGCATTGATAATCAACTAGTTGTGAAAATAATACATTCTTTTAATATGTTGATTTCCAACTATTTATAAATTTAACAGGTGCCGGTCGGATAAACTGGTTAAATTATTTAAAGAAAGTCAGGTCTTTTTTTTTGAATTTTCTGAATAAAACATACACTTATTGTTTATTCTGTTATTATGGTTCTATAAACTGCGTATATTTTTTCTAAAATTGCATTGTTAAATAAAATAATAACATCGCAATCTTAGTTATTGAATGAAGACCGCAATTTTTAATTTTTTAGTACTTCAAGCCGTGATTTGGGCTATAGTATTTTCGAGCAATATCAGTGGCAATACAAATGAAGTTAATTATGCCTCAATTTCAGACACATGGGAGGTGGTAAAAATTGGTGATCTCAGTGATAAAAGCGTTGTTCTGCACTATCCAACATTCTATAAGCTCACATTAAACACTGACGGTACTTATATTCGATTAAAGAATAATGAAATTCCGGAAAAAGGTAAATGGTATTTAAATAAGTCAAAATCCATGTTGACTTTGAAAAATGATGCGGAAATTAAAAAGTACGATATTATTCAGTTACCAAACTTAAATTCTGAATCCTTCATTATAAAGGAAAACGTAAAAAATATTAATTCTAAATATGATATAAAATATGAATTAACACGCATGTAGCATGTTAATCCCTATCTTTTATTTTCTCATTTTTTTATATGAATTAATCAATCCATTTGTTGAGCAATCATGAGTGGATACCTCATTATCATTTTCCAGCTCAGGCAGTATTTGTTTCGCCAGTTGCTTACCTAATTCAACGCCCCATTGATCAAAACTGAAAATGTTCCATATTATACCTTGTACAAAGATCTTGTGTTCATACATCGCGATAAGACTGCCAAGCGTCTCAGGAGTTAATTTGTTAAATAAAATGGAGTTGGTAGGATTGTTGCCTTCGAATACTTTGAATGGAAGCAGGAATTCAATTTCTTCATCTGATTTTTTGGCTGCCCTGAGCTCTGTTGACACTTCATACTCAGGTTTACCTCTCATCAATGCTTCTGTTTGTGCAAAAAAGTTTGCAAGCAACTTTGGATGATGATCACCGATCGGATTGTGAGAATTGGCCGGTGCAAGAAAATCACATGGTATGAGTTTTGTGCCCTGATGAATTAATTGATAAAAAGCATGTTGTCCATTGGTGCCAGGTTCTCCCCATATAATCGGGCCTGTTTGATAGTTGACTTTCTTCCCGTTTCGACCGATATATTTTCCATTACTTTCCATATTGCCTTGCTGGAAATAGACGGCAAATCGATGAAGGTATTGATCATATGGAAGGATTGCCTCTGTTTCACTGCCAAAAAAATTGTTATACCATATGCCTATTAGCGCCAATATTACCGGGATATTTGATTCGAAAGAAGTAGTTCTGAAATGCTCGTCCATTTTATGGGCTCCGAGCAATAACTTCTCAAAATTCTCATACCCTATTGTGCAGGCGATTGATAATCCAATTGCTGACCAGAGTGAATATCTTCCTCCCACCCAGTCCCAAAACTCAAACATGTTGTTCGAATCAATACCAAAAGACTCTACAGCCTCTTTATTTGTGGATAGGGCAACAAAATGTTTTTTTATATGGTCTTTGTCACCGGCGGCATTTAAGAACCACTCACGGGCGGTAAATGCATTTGTCATGGTTTCCTGGGTGGTGAAGGTCTTGGACGCTATAAGGAATAATGATGTTTCAGGGTTGAGGCCTTTTAACGTTTCTGCAATATGGGTGCCATCAACATTTGAAACGAAATGCGCAGTAATATTAGCTTTTTTATAAGGCTTAAGCGCTTCTGTAACCATCAACGGCCCAAGGTCGGAACCACCAATACCAATATTTACAATATCTGAAATCGGTTTGCCGGTATATCCTTTCCAGCTTCCGGAAATGATCTGGTCAGAGAATGATTTCATTTTATCCAGAACTTCCCTTACTTCCGGCATTACATCCTTGCCATCCACCAATACTTTACGATCCGATGAATTTCGAAGAGCAGTATGTAACACAGCTCTTCCTTCTGTTTGATTGATTTTTTCTCCGCTAAAGAATCCTTCAATCGCCTGTTCTAATTCGATTTCTTTTGCCAAATCAAGAAGCAATTCTAATGTTCCCTCCGTAATCAGGTTTTTTGAAAAATCGATAAGAATATTTTCAAATTTTAAGGAGAACTTTGAAAAACGGCT
>DAOVVI010000280.1 GCA_030637245.1 Cyclobacteriaceae bacterium | reverse complement strand
CCAATGCGGGTAAGCTTGCTTTTAAAAAACACCTGAAAGCTCTTGAGGAATTAATATCGAATCAAATAAAATAATTTTTTTTAATCGTGTGCTTTGCATTTCAAAGTACTTTTAAACAATAAATCATGGAAACAATACAAAACAAAAACATCCTGGATCGGATTAATGAAAGTATTAGCCAGTCCATTACCTTCAAATTGATCTCAATTGGAATTCTAATCTTGCTATTGCTCATACCAAAATCTATGATCAATTCATTGATTATTGAACGTGAAGACCGGATGCATGAAACCGTCCGGGAGGTAACTGACAAATGGTCCAGAAGACAAACCGTTTCTGGCCCAATACTCACCATACCATACAAAAAATATCTGCTGACAGAAGACAAAAAAAATATCAAAGAAGTGATCAAATACGCCACATTTCTTCCGGAAGAGTTAAATATTAAAACCAACATTGAACCGGAAGAACGATACAGAGGCATTTTCAAAGTGATCGTTTACAAAGCCCAGCTAAATGTAAATGGCAAATTTCCAATGCCAAATTTTTCAGATTGGGATATTGATGATAAAGATATATTGTGGACCAAGGCAACTCTGAACATCGGAATTAGTGATCTTAGAGGCATCGAACAACAAGTCTCCTTAAAACAAAAAAATTTCAATAAAGCTTTTCAACCCGGAACATCGGAATCATCTCATTTCAATTCAGGCATTCATATTCCTTTACAGGAATCGATTCACCATTTTATAGATACGGATTTTTCAATTGACATTTCTCTAAAAGGTAGTGAAGAACTGTTCTTTGTTCCTATCGGAAAAAATACGGAAGTAATGATGACTTCCTCCTGGAAAGATCCGAGCTTCACAGGTTCATTTCTTCCAAAAGAACGAAAGATTGGTTCGGATGGATTTAAAGCATCCTGGGAGATCCTTCATTTCAATAGAAACTACCCTCAAAGCTGGACGACTGCAAATTATAAAATTGATGAGTCAAAATTTGGCGTCAACCTATTAGTTGCTGCCGATCATTATCAGAAATCCCTGAGAACATCAAAATACGCTATCCTCATTATCACACTTTCATTCTTAATGTTTTTCCTGATCGAAGTGACACAAAAGCTAAAAATCCATGCGTTCCAATATATTTTAATTGGTCTGGCACTATTGATTTTCTATACTTTGCTCCTCTCAATTTCCGAGCATCTTGGGTTTAACCTAGCCTATTGGATTTCTTGTCTTTCGGTAATTGGACTAATCTCATTTTACTCGAGTACTGTTCTATCAAACAAGCGCCTATCCTATTTATTGGCCGGATCCCTATCTATGATTTATGGATTTATATTCATTATCATCCAGATTGAGACATATGCCCTGCTCGTAGGAAGTATTGGCTTGTTTGTGATCCTGGCACTCACTATGTATTTTACAAGAAAAATTAGTTGGTATCGAGCATCTCACTAAGATAGAACAGAAATTCCATGAATGTAAAACTGATCCTCACCTCTTTTGCTGAGGCAAAAAGTCCTTTATGGAGACCAAATAAATATTCGCTGTTTCCACCTTTAGGCCTGGCAACTTTGGTGGCATACTTAGACAAGAATGATGAAATAGATCTACAGGATCAACACGTAGAAAAATTAAATTTGGATGATGACCCTGACCTGGTCATCATCCAGGTTTACATCGCAAATTCAAGTATAGGGAATCAAATTGACAACCGCTGCAGATCGTATGGGATTAAAATTGATGTTACTATTTCTGGAAATGATGTTAGGCTATGTCAATTTAATACCCGGAATTTTGAATTATTCAAACTTCCAAAAATCCGGATTTCGTAGTAAATATTAATTTTTATCTTCTCCTGTTTTCATAAATTCAAACATATGCCGTGCTACCTCGGCGCGTAAGACATTTCCATCTTCGTCATCATTAGCAAAAGGTAATTCTTCAAAAAGGATACCACAACCCGCCTTTTCAAATATTTCTTTCATTTCCGCATGATCCTTTATATCAGAATTCTGAAATGCGCTGAGCTTGTCGGTAGTCCAGTATTGGTGATCGATTTTTGTCAGTCCGCTATTCTCCTTGAGTCTGTCTCCTTCAGGTGTGCCATTGTTGGTAAGCAATAAAAATGTTTTGGCCACCAAAATACCTTCGTGATAATCCAATACAATATATCCCAATCTGAACCTGCCCCCGAGGCTATACCCGGCAAGTATTCTTCCTTTATAGTGAATAATATCCGGTTCATTTAAACTGGTGTAAAGATAAAATCTGCGAATGAAATCCGGTAAGCAATCCAGCCTTTCTTCAAGGCGATGGAGTACATGCTGTTGCAAAAATACAGCAATAGGCAAATTGCCAATAGAACCGTTCATGTCCAATTTTTCGGCGGGTATGGATATATCTCTCGGGCCCGTATTGGCAAAAGCCAGGCAGTACCTGAATATAGGACGTGAATTTCCATCAATTATAAGCGTTCGTTTTTCAGGCACAAACTCATTAATCTCAATAATAATTCCGGAAACTTCCATACTATCTTCAGAAATATGATCCATCCAACAGATACTTTCGCCCTGCCTTGTCAAAAACAAACCTATAAATGACATTATTTGTGCGAGTTCTTTAAAGACCAATTTGAATAACGCTTCCATATCAGGAAACTTTGCATAGAAATTTTGAATCAGCTGAACAGTTTTTGCATTCGAGCTATTTTCGATGGCCTTGACCGTAGTGTAAATCACAATTAAATAAGTGACCACCTCTTTGGGGCTCATGATCAGTCCAGGAATAACCTCAATGCTTTTTGTGGCAAACATTTCTTCAAAATCACTGTGGATCTCTTTTTTGACTTCATTGGAAACAGTCACCCCCTCAGCAATTTGTATCTTCGGATAATTGAAATACCGGGAACGATAGGCGGCTCTCATGGATTCATTGGTGATCATAAAGGCTACTTCCTCACAATTCATCAATTTAAGATAATGGAGAATTTTCTTTTTATAACTATTTAAGCGTGCTGCCTGCTCCTGTCTTGTTTGTTGCGCATTAACTTTCTTTTTCTTTCGTTTCATTTGCTAATTTTCGCATTTGAAAATAAAATGAGATGCCCTGAATGGCACAATATGAAAACGTTCAAACGGAGAAAACTTACTCAATCTCCAATCAATAATACACATAGTGTGTTAATTATTAAATTAAATTTGGCTCATTGACTTCGTCCATTTTTAAATATTTCAACATCTGTATTGCCTGCATGGGCTGCATCTCCTCGCCATGATCCAAAATAGGCAGCTTATGAAAAAGGGTTCCGCAACCTGATTTCTCAAATACTTCCTTCACTTTCGGATGATCCTTCATATCTGAATTCTGAAATGTGCTCAACCGGTCGATTGTCCAGTACTCACGATCAATCTTATTCATGCCACTGACCTCTTCGAGTTGTTGGCCTTCAGGGGTTCCACGGTTTGATAGCAGTAAAAAAGTTTTAACCAATAAAATTCCATCCAGGTATTCTACGACTAAATAACCCATTTTGCTTTGATTTTCGATTTTATATTCTACGAGTGTCCTGCCCTTAAATTGACTAATTTTGGGATCTCTCATATTTGAATAAAGATAGTATTCACGCATTGTCCTGGAGAGACAGTCGAGCCGTTCTTCCAACCGATGTAACACATGGTTCTGAAAATAAACCGGTATTGGCACATTCAGCACTGATTTATCTAAAAATAATTGATCAGAAGAAACTGAAACTTCATGAAACCCACTACCTGGAAATGCCATAGCAAGCCGGTAAACCGGCCGGGGATGATTATCGATCACTATCGTAAGGCGATCCGGGATCTTCTCTACGATTTCTATATTATTTTCTAAAATATTTTTTCCCTGATTTTTGGATGCGTATTCCAACCAGCAAATACGCTCATTCAAATGTGTCATGGTCAAGCCAATATAGCACATCGCACGACCAATTTCCATATTTGCCTGATCATAGAGGCTGTTAAGATCAGGCGCTTTCTCCTTGAATTGATTCACAATCTTAAGGACGCGTGCATCTGTACTCTTTTCATTTGCCGTTACCAGGAGGTAGATGATCGTAATCGATAATCATCCCCGGCCGGTTTACCGGCTTGCTATGGCATTTCCAGGTAGTGGGTTTCATGAAGTT
>DAOVVI010000399.1 GCA_030637245.1 Cyclobacteriaceae bacterium | reverse complement strand
GGGTGAAGCCTTAACCGAAGACATTTCAACCTATAGGGGACTTTATGAAAAAGGGAAAAAAGTAATTGAAGAAGAATTATTCGATGGTGAGTATTTTATTCAAAAAATCCAATGGGAGGGACTCCAAACACCAAGCCCACTGGAAAAATTGGAAGAATCATGGAACATCAACTATTCTGAAGAAGCCAGGCAATTACTGATGAAAGAAGGGCCTAAATATCAGTATGGAACCGGGTGTCTTTCTGACGGTATCCTGGGTGCCTGGATTGGCAGAATGTGTGGTCTGGATGATTTTATAGATAAGGGAAAAATAAAAAGTCATTTAAAATCAATTCATAAATATAATCTGAAAAAAGACTTGTCCGATCATGTCAATCCGCAGCGTCCATCTTATGCCCTGGGGAATGAAGGAGGGCTATTGCTGTGCACCTGGCCAAAAGGAGGCGCGCTTTCACTGCCTTTTGTGTATAGCAATGAAGTCTGGACAGGAATCGAATACCAGGTCGCTTCCCACCTGATGCTTATGGGAGAAATCAAGGCTGGTGTAGATATCGTTCAGGAGGTGCGCAAGCGATATGACGGCAGGATAAGAAATCCCTTTAACGAATATGAATGTGGACATTGGTATGCAAGGGCGTTGGCCAGTTATGGATTATTACAGGGTTTAACAGGCGTGAGATATGATGCAATTGACCAGATACTTTTTATGGATTCAAAAATAGGAGATGATTTTCAAAGTTTCTTATCCACGGAAAATGGCTTTGGATTAGTTGGCATCAGCAACGGGGAACCTTTTGTCAGGGTAATTGATGGAGAAATATCCATTTCTAAATGTGTGGTATCAGGTGAAATTAAGGAGATGGGATTAGCGTAGTCAGAATGTAAGCTTGCCAAAAGAAATACAAGTTATACTGCGTTAAACTTGCGCTGGGGAAGGATCTGGAATAATTTGGATTTATGATTAATTATGATGTTATAATTATTGGAGGAGGGCCTGCGGGATTGATTTGTGCAAAAGTGCTTGATGGCACGGATAAGCGCGTATTGTTATTGGAAAAAAATGAAGCATTGGGAGACAAAATCTGCGCCGGTGGCCTGACCAGAAAGGGTCTTGCTATACTTCATCTTCCTGATGATGTAATCGAACATAAAATATATGAAACAGCCTTGCATGCCGGTCGATACAAAAGCGAAACCCATGCACCGGAACCTTTTGTGTTTACTATAAGCAGGAAATCGTTGGCGGCATGGCAATCAGAACAAATCAAGGGGGATAATATAGAGATCAGGACAAATGTTCGCGTAGCAGAAATCGGTAAAAGAAAAGTCAGTTTGGGAGATGGTACCGAAATTGGATTTCAATACCTGGTAGGAGCGGATGGAGTACATTCTATTGTCAGAAAATATTTAGAAATACCAACGAAGAAGCGTTTGATTGGAGTACAATACACAGTTCCGGTAAAAGATCCGGATCCGCTACTTGAATTATATATGAATTCCAGGTTGTTTCATTCCTGGTATGTCTGGATTTTTCCTCATGCTGATAATCTGGCCATAGGAAGTATCTGTAACCCGAACATATTATCTCCGAAGAAACTTCTATCCAATTTGAATACCTGGCTTAAAGGAAAAAAGATAGATATCACTAATGCCAAGTACGACACCTGGCCGATCAGTTATGATTACCGGGGTTATCAATTCGGAAATATCTTTCTTGCTGGTGAAGCGGCCGGATTAGCTTCGGGATTTACCGGAGAAGGTATATATCAGGCACTGGTGTCGGGGGAGGCCATTGCACATTACATTTTAGACAGTCAATCTGTTTTCCCGGCCATGGATCAAATACTAAGATACAATGCAATTCAAGAAAAGATTCTTAGGTTTCTTATTAATGCAGGTCCTTTTCGTCCGGCAATTTTCAAAAGCCTCATATTATTATTGAATAACAAATGGATTAAAGAAAGGATTAAAAGGGGTTTTTCCTAAAGGTATGGCCAAAGTAAAAATCGAAATGATTAGTGTAGTCAGAATGAAAGCTTGAAAAAAAAAATTACAAGTTACGCTACGCTAAACCTACTGTCCAGTCAAATGTTGCTGGTTCAATTGCTTCAAGTTAGGAATGAACGTATTTAAATCGATCGAAGCACTTAATATCATATTTTTTCAAATTATTCTTTGGATTTAGAACTTCATAAATAAAATCCTTGCTCCAATAAAGTGAAACGATCATGTTACCTTTTATAATTCTGTGTATAAGGGTGGATGTTCTTTTCAAATGATCCATCTGACTTTTTGGTGTAAGTTCACTAAATCCTGCAGTTGTCATTATACCTTCCTTTAATTGAAAAATATATGTTAAGAATTCAGACATGGGACATTCTCAAAATCTGAATGTATGGTTATATACAGTCAGGTATAAAAAAGTAATCTATGATAAATGATATTTAATCTTTAAAAAATTATTCTTTATTACATCAGGGGATGGCAAAGCAATAATAGGTGTCGCCCGGTCTGGTTTCCGGCTTTCCTCCACCGCCAGCAGCGATAATTACAAATTGTTTCCCTTTCACTTCATAAGTTGCCGGTGTAGCATATCCACCGGCATCCATCTGATATTCCCAGAGCAAGTCTCCGGTATCTTTATCAAACGCGTGAAACCGTTCATCCATCGTAGCCGCAATAAAAATCAAACCTCCTTTTGTGACCACAGGTCCCCCCATATTGAAGGTGCCGGTGGGAGGATGACCCCGGATTTCCAGTTCTGGATAAGTGCCCAGTGGAATTTGCCATTTTATTTTACCTTCGCTTAAATCCATGGAATTAAGTGTAGCCCATGGCCTTTTATTCGCAGGAAAACCTTCCGGATCTTTCAATATTCTATGTCCGGTGGCAACATACGGGACTTGTGAAGAAAAGCTCATTTTAATTTTATCAGTATTAATTTTTATTTCTTTTCCTTCGTCCCAAAGAAAAGCTATAACTGCATTGCGCTCATCATCGGAAAGTGTGGTAAATTTTGGCATTTGCCCTTTACCCTCTTTAAGGACCTGGAGAATTTCTTCTTTGGTTCGTTCATTTCGAATCTTTTTTAAATTTTCAAGTGACGGTGAACCCGGATTACGAGGATTTCCATATCCATGGCATACAGAGCAAATGCTTTGATAGAGGTGTTGCCCAAAATTGTATAGAGTACTGTTTTTTCTTGGTTTTGATTTCATCATAGATATCCATTCCACCTCATTGCTGCAATTGACAAT
>DAOVVI010000321.1 GCA_030637245.1 Cyclobacteriaceae bacterium | reverse complement strand
TATCACAAACAATCATGTGGTGAATGATGCGGATAATATCGAGGTGATTATAGGTAAAAAAACCTACGAAGCAAGCCTTGTAGGCACCGATCCATCTACAGACCTCGCTGTTTTGAAAGTGGAAACAAGCGGACTCCCGGAAATAAAAATAGGCAGCTCAAAAAATGTGGAAGTTGGTGAATGGGTCCTTGCCGTGGGCAACCCTTTTAACCTTACTTCAACAGTTACGGCAGGAATCGTGAGTGCAAAAGGAAGGGAGCTAAATATCATGAAGTCAATTTTTCCCATTGAATCATTCATCCAAACCGATGCAGCCATCAATCCCGGAAATAGTGGTGGGGCTTTGATAAACCTGGAAGGAGAGTTGATTGGCATAAATACTGCCATTTTGTCGAGAACTGGTTCTTATGCAGGTTATGGATTTGCAGTACCTTCCGATATTGTAAAAAAAGTTGTGGAAGACATTATAAAATATGGTGAAGTACAAAAGGCATTTTTTGGAGCTGAGGCTTTAGATATAGATGCGGAAATCGCCAAAAAACTGGGGACTGATGATTATTCAGGCGTAGTACTCAGTTACGTCCAGGAGGACGGGGCTGCCTCAAAAATTGGTATGAAGAAGGGTGATATAGTCATTAAAATAGATAATGGACTAATTAATAGCAGAAGTCAGTTTGAAGAAGTACTGAGCTACCATTCGCCTGGCGATAAGATAAGTGTGGTGTATAAACGAAATAAAAAAATTATACACAATTCAATGACCTTGACAAACAAGGAAGGCACCACCGAATTATTGAAAAGGGAAGTTTACACATCGCGGTCTTTGGGGACAGATCTGGAGAAGGTCTCAAAAGTAGAGCGAGATCTTTTGAATATTGAACACGGCGTAAGAATTTTGAAAGTTAGAAACGGGCTGATCAGCCAGATGGATATCGAAGAAGGATTTATAATTACCTACATAAACAAGGTCCCGATCAAAGACCCTGAGACACTAACTGACATACTCACAAAAATCAGAGGCCGTGTTTACCTGGAAGGCGTAAATAAAAGAGGTAGAAAGGAATATTATAGATATTATTTTTAACAGTTATTGAAAACTATCAACAAACAGCAACTATCTAAATCGCCTTCATCTTTAGTTTTTTCCTTAATTCATCCAGTGACTTTTTAAAGTTGTTGTCTGTATCATATAAATCATTGACGGTTTGTACGGCATGGATCACCGTACTGTGATCGCGACCTCCGTAATGATATCCTATGGATTTTAAGGACAAATTGGTGTATTCCTTTGAAAAATACATGGCCAACTGACGTGCCATCACTATTTCCTTTTTCCTTGTTTTATCTTTTAACTGGTCAATGGACACTTTGAAAAATTCAGAAACTGTCTTTTGAATGTAATCAATGCCAACTTCAGAATCGATATCATGAACAATGCTTTTGAGAGTCTGTTTTGCTAATTCAAGGTCAATTTCTTTTTTAACCAAAGAAGAGTTTGCAATCAATGAAATAATCACTCCTTCAAGCTCTCTTACATTTGTATCCACGCTATAAGCCAAATATTCAATTACATTGTCCGGGATACTAATGCCATCAGATTGCATTTTTGTATTGATAATGGCAATTCTGGTTTCATAATCCGGTTGTTGCAAATCAGCGGTCAACCCCCATTTGAACCTGCTCACTAAACGCTCCATCAAACCATCCAGATCTTTTGGAGGGCGATCACTGGTCATTATTATCTGACTGCCCGACTGATGCAGATGATTGAAAATGTGAAAGAATATTTCCTGTGTCTTTTCTTTACCGCTAAAAAACTGCACATCATCAATAATGAGCACATCCACTTTCAAATAAAAATTCGAAAACTCCTGGATATTATTATTTTTAATAGCATTAAAAAACTGATTGGCAAACTTTTCAGAAGAGACATAGAGCACAACTTTCTTATTAGAACCATTTACAATTTCATTGCCAATGGCCTGTACAAGGTGTGTTTTCCCCAGTCCAACTCCGCCATATAACATCAGTGGATTAAATGAAGTTACCCCCGGACGCTGGGCCACAGCATAGCCGGCCGATCGAGCCAACCTATTACAGTCTCCTTCAATGAAATTATCAAAAGTATATGATGGATTTAATTTAACATCATAGCCAAACAACTCAAATGAGCTAATGTCTCTTTTTGATCCTGATTTTGAATCAAAACCATTCCCTGAAGATCTCGATGGTTGATTAGGCAATTTGATGGTATAAGGTTGGTTTGAATCATCTCCTGTATCGACTATCACAGAATACTCCAATCGAAAATCTTTCCCGAGTTGAATATCAATAACATTCCTAAGTAAATGCACATAATGTTCCTCAAGATATTCGTAAAAAAATTGGCTGGGGACCTGAATCGTTAAAATTTTGTCTTCGAGTTTTATTGGTTTAATAGGTTTGAACCATGTCTCAAATCCCTGGTCACCGACACTATCTTTTATCTTTATCAGACAATTACTCCATGCTGTATTATGATCGCTATGCATCAGTTAAAAAACTGGATTGTGTTAAGGTTATCTTTTAGAAAAAGGAAACAAATTTGAACAAAAAATATGGAACAAAAAACAGCTTTTGTGACCAGACTTTTAATAATCATAATTTTTTGTTTCAAAAGAAATAATTAGTTAAAATTTTCTTTAAATAATATAATTTTTCTTTGCCGCTAAACTACTATCAACCATTAATTGAAAAATTATGAATAGGCATTTTTTAACGTGACATAAATCATATTTTCCAATGATTAGCATCATTCAGTTTTAAAGCCTCCTAAAACTAATTTTGCACTACTATAATTAAAGCATAATAATTTATGATTAGCTTTAATTCTTAAAGTTCAATTTAAACATTTATTGAATTAATCACACTCATGAAAGAAGTAATATCTTCAAAAAATTTATTCTCTGAATTTCCAGAAATTCATAAAGAGCAATGGAAAGGAAAAACCCTGAAAGACCTGAAAGGTGCAGATTTTGATAAAAAGTTGGTTTGGAGTACACTGGAAGGCATTAATCTTCAACCTTATTATGCAAGTGAGGATTTAGAAAACCTCGATTATCTTAAAAAATTTGAGACCAATAATATAAATATCGAAGATGGTTCTCAAGGACCCAGGTATTGGATTAATAGAGAAAAAATTGTAGTTGAAGATGCAGGTTTAGCAAATAAAGCTGCAATTAAAGCGCTCAACAGTGGTGCTGATGGGCTAATATTTGACCTTACCGGAAAGGAAGTAATCGATATTAAAAAATTGCTAAACAACATTTTACCACTCCATTGTTCCGTATCCTTTATCGCTGACCGTGATGCCGCAAAATTGATAAAAGGATATTTCACGTATGAAAGCGAAAATCACATTGAAACCAACCAACTATTTGGAAGCATAAACTATGATCCGATCAGAAATTTGACTCTGAAAGGTAAAATGGCAGATGACGGATTCAAGGTGCTCAAAGAAATTATTGAAATTACTGATTCGGCCGATCGGTTTTATGGATTAACAGTAAATGGCTCACAATTCCAGAATTCAGGATCAAGCATTGTGCAGGAGTTGGCATTTACATTAAATGTTGCAGTTGATTATATTGATAGGCTGGGCGAACTTGGAATAAGCGCTGAAATGGTTATACGGAATATGGAATTTTGTTTACCGGTTGGCACAGATTACTTTTTAGAAATTGCAAAACTCAGAACGCTTAGGATCCTTTTCTATAAAATAGCCGAATCATATGGATTATCTGAATATGATCCGGGCAGTTTAAATATCCACAGTGTATCAT
>DAOVVI010000289.1 GCA_030637245.1 Cyclobacteriaceae bacterium | reverse complement strand
GCAGAAATAAAAAGGGTAAGCCTAAAAGCAAGAAATCCAAGTAATGTTCCTAATGATCTTGAAAAGGAACTATTAGAAGCTTATGCTTATCAATGGAAAGATTCAATGCCTTTACAAACAAATGTTCAGGCTTTAGAAGGAAGCAGGTATTTATTTACAAAACCAATACTTGTCGATAATGCATTGTGCCTTTCGTGCCATGGTAAATATGATAATGGATTATTGAAAAAGTCTGCTGATTTTATAAAATCAAAATATCCTGATGACAAAGCCACAGGTTATCAAATCGGGGATCTTCGGGGTATTTGGAGTATTATGATCTCCAAAAAAAATGTCGTGCAATCTTTATAAAATTGATTCTGTAACTAACATAATGTGATATTAACAGTTGGGAGTCGCCTGCCTCGCCGGCCGGCAGGGAAGACCGAAGATGGAACCTGCAATAAATAACTGCCAGCCCTCTGATCGATTCTTTTTCAGGATTGGTAAACGGTACGACCTACGTTAATAGTTTTAATTCCTCTTTTTGTTTCTCTCCTCAACCAAGTTTGTGACAGGATTTCAAAAGGAAGATTGGTGGTATTAGCTTAATAAATACACCTCCGACATATCAACATTATTGGAGGTCTCTTTATTAAAATCTACCAAAACTACTTTTTCTGCAGCGCCATAAATATCCCTCCTAAAATTAATAATAGCCCTGATATTCCATAAAAAGTCCATTGATATCCTTCTAAAAACGTGGATATAAAAAGAGCAATCACCGGTATGACCAAAGCAAAATAGCCAGCTTTATCAGGGCCAATTCTTCCGAGCAAACTCAGGTATGTACTGAATGCAATGACAGAGCCAAATACGGTGAGGTAAAGTAGCGATGATATGTATGAAAAATTCATATCAAAGCTTACACTCTTTCCTGAGAAAAGCGCAATCGCAATCACAACCATCGATCCATAAAGCATCCCAAATGCATTGGTCTGGATCACCGGCACTTTTTGTTTCTGATTGTAGGCCGAAAGTATATTCCCTGCCGATGCCAGGGTAACGGAGCCGAAAGCCATGAGAAATGCAACAAAATTATTATCCGAAAGATTAAATGCCGACAATTCATCCTTGAAGATCAGAAAAATCCCAACCAAACCGATAGCTCCGCCAATGATGACATTTACCCGAATTGGAGCTTTAAGAATGAGGGAATTTAAAAATACATTCATGAAAATCAATCCGGAGAATATCACAGCGACTAAACCACTTGTGAGATGCTCTTCTGCCATATAGATCAACCAATAGTTGATCCCGAAAAGACATGCTCCCTGTAGTGCAATAAAGAAATGTTTTCGAGGAGAAAAACTTAAATTCAGGTTATTAATCTTGCTGTATAAAATTAATATGATTCCCGCTAATGTAAACCTGTAACCCACTGAATATAGTGGATCGGTACCACCAATCTGAAACTTAATGATATACCAGGTAGATCCCCAGATGAGGGTTGGAATAAGAAATAAAATTATATTTGGTAATCTCATATTAAAAAACTCCGCCGAAAATACTGAGGAAGATTATGATTAGCTAAATGTTGAAAGAATTTTTGTTTCATTTGAATTGTAATCTAGAATGGTTAGAATTTGGGTAAAAAAGGATAATATACAGGAAATCCGGTTTATGGAGAATATATGTTTTTATGTTATCATTGCATTCATAAGCAACAGTCAATTCGAACAACTTGTTAGTAATAGTTAACTATCGATAACTTATAATTATAAGGTTAACTATAAACTAAAAAAATAGTCGGTACCTTATGTAAATCAGGTCTTGATTTTTTCCAATCCAGTATCGTTCGTGTTTTAATCATCTCTAGCGCACCAGAGATATCCTTAGCTACACAAAGCCTGGTGTAAGGCCGGCAATATTTCATAAGATCTGCAAAAAGCCGGTTGTTTCGATATGGAGTTTCCATAAATATTTGGGTCTGACTTTTATTTATAGCATCCTTCTCGATGGCTTTTATTAACTGCATCCTTTTTTGTTTATCAATTGGCAAATACCCATGAAAAACAAAAGATTGGCCATTGAATCCTGAAGCCATCAATGCCATGAAAATGGAAGATGGCCCAATCAGTGGAATTACCTCAATATCATGTTGATGTGCAAATGCCGCAGCTAAATTTCCCGGATCAGCAATTCCCGGGCATCCGGCTTCAGATAAGACCCCCAGATCTTTGCCCTGAAGAAGTGGGGTACATAATTTATGGATCTCTTTTACAGAAGTATTTTTGTCCAGGATATCAAAATTCAAATCTTCGATTACTTTCTCCAATTTCAAGCTGCTGATAAATCTCCTGGCAGTTCTGACATTTTCTGCTAAAAAAAAGTTCAGGTCTTTTATTACACTGTTCATTTCGTCAGTAACCATTTTATCCAAAGAATTCTCTGACAGGGGGGTTGGAATTAAATAAAGTTTACCTTTTTTTTGTTTATTCATGTAAAAAACTGATGGGGAAAATCTTTATAATTATAGGAGTAATTTTGATCATAGCAGGCATCATCATCCATTTTTTCGATGGAGTGTCTTTTTTTGGTAAATTACCAGGAGATTTTCATATCAAAAATAAAAATTTCTCATTCCATTTTCCATTGGCAAGCAGTATTTTAATCAGTCTGATTCTCTCTTTAATCATTTATCTGATCAATAAATTACGTTGAGCAATTAATCTATTATTCAGATAAAAACTCATTTACCGTGTTCTCGAATGCCAATGGTTGTTCTGCATGTAGCCAGTGGCCTGCATTTCCAATAGATTCCACCCTGGAATTCGAGTAGTATTTTCTAATTTCCATAATATCCTCATCATTAATATAATCCGAATTGATACCCCTGATAAATAGTGTAGGGATAGAAATTTTATTTAAAGGTAGTGTTGCCGCACCGACATTTTCCAAATGATTGTTGATAATCTCCAGGTTTAATTTCCATTTAAAACCCTGGTTCGGGTCTCTTTCCAGGTTTTTAAGGAGAAATTGCCTTATACCTGTTTCAGTTACATAATGAGCCAATTCTATATCGGCGTCTTTACGACTTTTAATTTGCTGAAGATTGATACCCAACAATCCATCGATAATTTTTCGATGACGTATCGGATAATACTTTGGCGAAATATCAGCGACAATTAGTTTTTTTAAAAACCCGGGAAATTCTCCGGCAAGCGTCATGCCGACCTTTCCTCCCATAGAATGTCCCAATAATATAATTTGGTCCATGCCGAGGTTTTCAGCAAGATTGTGGATATCTCCCGACATGGAGAGATAATCCCAGGTCTCGCTGTGTGGTGATTGTCCGTGGTTTCTCAAATCAACAAGAACTAATTGATATTTTTCTGCTAGCTTCCTTCCAAAAGTTATCCAGTTATCTGAAGAACCAAAAAGGCCATGTAGTATAAAAATTGGTTCGCCGGTGCCAAATGTTCTATAAAATAGGTTCAAAACAAATTCAGGTAAATATTCAATATGAATTTAACTTTACAGATCGGAGACCTCCTATATACGCAAATCATTTAATCCCTTAAACACCATCTCCCCCAGTTCCTTTTTCCTTCCTCCTGCTAGTGCCACCTACCTTCTTTTCCTTAGTCTCAACCTTTTCCTCACTGATGATATTTAATGACGAATCTCACTGTGTATTTTTTCTAAATGAAAAAAGTTCAATTTGTAGGTGATTGAATTGCCCAGGTAATAACTTTCGCCAGGTGAGGTCGAAAATTTTAAAAATCATATCCCAGCGTTACGAGGAATTTAGTATCCTTCCTCACAAAATCTTCAATCGGATAGGCAACATCAAATTTCACATAATAGCCAAGCAAAACTGTTCTGGCTCCAAATCCATAACTCGACAACCAAGGATTTTTAAAGTTTTGAATTCGTGCCTTAAAAGGCGATCCTTGAGGAGCTATAATTTCAGTATTTACACTATTTTCAGTTGCAAATGGCGAAGGTCCTGTCCATGCTGAACCGATATCATAGAAACCTATAAACTGCAAATTTCTCAAAAAATTAGAAGCGATCGGGCCGCGGACCAGGTATTTTATAAATGGCAATCTTAACTCAGCATTAAACAACAGTGTATT
>DAOVVI010000033.1 GCA_030637245.1 Cyclobacteriaceae bacterium | reverse complement strand
GGATTTGAGACAATAAATTTTTCAAACCCATTACCCTGTGGAAACAATGTGTGACAAATTTGAATTAAATTGTCTGAATCTGGATTTGCCGGATTACTGGATTAGAAGATTTTTTATCCCAAGTTAGGCTATGCTAAATTTGCAGTAGTTAGAGTGAGAAAAAAGCACTATTTAATTGGCACCAACTTTCCTTCAGGATTCACTTTCATCAGGCACATTTTCGATGTTGAACCAGGAAATATATTGAAACCTATTGTTCCAATTAATACATAACTTCCGTCATCTAACTGGATTACTTTTGAACCAATATCATCGTCATTGCTTCCATAGGTTTTTCTCCATTCCTCATCCCCATTAAAATTTAATTTCAATAAACTAATTTCATCATTTGCAGGGTCATCTAATTCAATTGTGGAAGAAACAATATACCCCCCATCACTAGTTTGTACAATACCGGTTTCTTTGACATTTTTCCCGAATTCATTGTCGTATGATTTTTTCCAAATTTCGGCAAGATTTGAATTTAATTTAATAACTATTTCTCTTGAATTACCACCTCTCAATGTATAACCAGATAAAACATAACCTCCATCAATAGTCATAAACACGTCGGTACAAAAATCATCAGCATCGCTATTCCCATACAATTCAGGCGCAGGAGTCTGATTACCATCAGAACGATAATTAAAAGATTGAAACCAAAAAGTTATTGGAATTTGATCAGAAGGCGTACTATTTAAAGATCCAAAACATATAAATGGATTGATAGGATTACCGGGATTTTCAAATGATTTTGTACTAATATTTTGAACGCCTTGTTTCCCAACATACCGGGATCTTTTTGGTAAGGCCATCAGGTTTCCATCAGTCTCTATCATAAAAAATTTTGATGTGTCAGATGTATCCCACGTAGCAGTAATTAAAAATCCTCCATTCTGGATATCCAGAATACTCGTTCCGCATTCATCTCTCAATGAATCGCCGTAAGATTCAGCACTAATTAACGATCCGTTGTCTAAAGAAATATTTAGAACATAAACATCCCTTAATGATTCAAAAATTAAACTATCCCTGGTCTCTGTGATCTCTCCACACACATATAAACTATTATTTTGGCCAAGAATTACTGAATTGCCGATATCATCTCCCAATTCTCCAAAGTTATTTTCCCAAATTACATTTCCAGTTTTATCTGTACGTACTACATACACATCTTTCCCCCCATTGGATTCGGAAGTGGAAGAACCAACCAAAACAAACCCGCCATCAGGTTCAGGCAATTGCAATAGATCTTTCCCTTCTTCAGAACCATTCCCTCCATAAAGTTTGATAAAAGTTTGCCCTTGATAAGGCGTGACGCTACTGCTGGTATCACAGGCATTAATAATAAAAACCCCACATAGCACCAGTACTATCCATATCAGGCTTGATAGTGGTTTTAAATAAGAATGGCATTTTATAAAACTAAAAAATATCACTTAATCTTTCGCGGTTTATAAAGTGGTCGAACAAATCCAATCAAAAATGAAAAGTTATTTATTTTAAAATCATCATCAATATGTCCGGTGGGAAATTTAAGATCCCTGCCCTCTGTAAAATCTTCTCTCCATCTTTTTTTCACATCGGTAACATTTAACATCCCAATTGAATACCTGGCTTCAAAGACTAAATAGGTTAATCCAATCTTATAATTTACTCCCCCTCCAAAAAGAATTGAGTAATTAAATCTGTTTTTCATTTTTCCTGTCCCGATTTCCGGCCTTGGTTGCACAGGGAATTCCCCGTCTTCTTCGTCTCTATAAACACCCTCAATATTTTGAATTGAAGATTCTGCCAAAAATGCCGGGCTAACTCCGGCAGAAACAAATGGATTTACTACTCCCCTGAAAAAATTATATTTCAACATTATTGGCAATTCAATATCCGTATGAATAATATCCATGTTGGTGGTGTAAAAATCCCAGTGAGTATCAGTAAAATGAAGACTTTTTCTGCTTACAAAGATCTCACCGGATAAGTGCAAATTTTGGTAAATTACCATTTCTGCTCCTAATCCTAACTGAAATCCCGGTACCGATGAGTATTTAGACGATTTATTATCCGATTGTGAAATGCTGTAATCCAATAAAACATTTGCATAGGAATAATTAAAGCCGATCTTTCCATATGTTAAATAAAATATCGGTTTGGTTGTGTATTTATCATGCAGATTGATAATCTCCATCGGATCCAGTTCGTCATTGGTTTTAAATTCCGGAGATAACTTCAATAATTCTAAATATGATTTATCTGCTTCTTCGTAATAATTCAAAAACAAATAAGATAACGTCAATAGCCGATATGCTCTTACCTTCTCTTCTTTCGTAAATCCTTCATTGAGGCAGGATTGAATTATCCCGGGTATTTCATATAAATGTCCCTGATCATACTTATCTTCGGCTTCACTCAATGAAATAGCACATTGATCCTGTGCAAAAGCAGGTATAGTAGAAATCAAAAAAACAAACAATAAAAATGGTGACAATATTTTCATCTGGCTTTGATTAATCAATTTGATGGGATTACACCAGCTTTATCACATGTATTCTCGAAATCGATATCCTCACCAACATATCTATCCCACTCACTTCCCGTCATGTTTCTAATCAAATATTTACAAATATCCTGAGCCATTAATTCCGGTTTTGTTGGCCACAGTTTTAGCACTCCATCCTTTGTGCCAGCTAATAGGGATTCACTATCAGGACTAAATTCTATACTCCATACATAGTCGTCGTGATCTTTGAAAGCGACCGGTAACATTTTATCCATCCGGGACATAACCCAAAGCTGAATTGTACCTTCCAGGCTGGCAGTAGCGAGTAATTTCCCATCTGCACTGAATTTTATATTATTAATTCTGGATCTCTGGCCTTGCAAAGCACTAGGGAAAAATAAGTCATTTTCAATTACATTTCCAATATAAACTACACCATCTTCGTTGCCAACAGCAATTGTTTTGTTATCAGGACTGAACTCAATGGCATAAATCGGACTGTCTGTGATTTTTTTGGTTGCCGCAACTTCGTCCATATTATTTGTATTCCAAATATCTAACCTGCCTGTTTCATTTCCA
This sequence comes from Cyclobacteriaceae bacterium, assembly GCA_030637245.1. Classification (GTDB taxonomy): domain Bacteria; phylum Bacteroidota; class Bacteroidia; order Cytophagales; family Cyclobacteriaceae; genus JAAUQL01. The sequence continues at coordinate 6,116 of DAOVVI010000033.1, read as the reverse complement.
GCAACAAGCACATTTCCATCTTTACTCAGGGTAATTGCAGTATATCGATCATTAAATTTCTTTAATTCACTGCTATTTACATAGTCATTGATTCTTAAAGTACTGTCCTGAATTCCGAAGGAGATAAAATATTCAGAATTAGGCAAAAACATCAATTCAGTAACCAGGCCCCGATGTCCTTCAATCTTAATTGGATTCAGGGTTGCCAAATTTATCACTAAAATATATGGTGCATCCCCTGCTACAATTAACCATTCCCCATCCGGGCTCATTTTCATATCATAGTTAATATAATTATTAGCAGGACGATAAAGCGTCTTGTATGAATAGTCATTGCTATCCCACTTCAGGATTTTTCCGTCACTGCCGGTAGTATAAAAATCCTTTCCGTTCGGAGCATATACAATAGACCTTATCATATCTCTATGACCTTTATACCAGTTAAGATCAATCCCCTGACTATCTTTTAACTTATCTCTTTTTGCATAATATAATCCATCGTAGATGTAATTGTCATAGACATTTCCTCCATATTCTTGATTGAACGTATATGCCTGATATGCTAAAAGCGCCTTCAGGTCAGTCTCCTGAATATTTAATGATTTTACAGCCATGGACTGAGAAATTGAAATCATTCTCAATTGATTTGCATTATCCCTTTCATCATTTGCCAGCAACCTTTGCTCATAGGCAACTATTCTCAACGAATCGGCAATTCTTTCCCTGTCCAAAGCCAGCTCACTTTGTTGATTCGCATAAATTGTTTGTCTTACCGCAATATTTTTTTGAAATGTAGCGCTATCTGCGTTTAAGTTCGCACGTATTCGTTCAAGTTCGGCAATTTCAGCACTTGTCATAGCCTTTTCTGTTTGTCGCTCAGCCTCAATTCTACGTTCTTCAGCAAGTTCTGCGTTTTGCACAGCTACAATCCTGTTTTCCTCAGCTATTTCCCGTTGATTGTCTGCATCGATTTTTTTAATCCAACCAAAAACAAAGAAAATAATAGCAACAATGAATGCTACCCCTAAAATGATCGCCACCATTTTGGTGCGTTGAAGCATTCGTTTCTGGAGAAGTTCCTTGCTTTTTTGTTCACTTTCATAGGCAGTCTTACTGGTTTCAAGAAAGACCATGGCCCGCTCAAAGTAGGGATTATACCTTTTTGCCCAGGCCCTGGTTGGCATTTGCTTCATTTGCCAGTTGAGCGCAAGGTGTAGATCAGGAGGTCGCCAAAGGCCGGCTTTGCCAATCTGGTACATCTCTGCCGCATCCGAAAGTCTTTTATACATTCTGGTAGAATCTGCTTCTTCATCCACCCACTTCCTGAGCCTTTGCCAAATACGCATTAAACTCTCGTGTGAAATCTCGACTATAGTTTCGGATTTTAACTTTACATTTGCAGCCGGCGTTAAAAGTGATCTGCCGGGTTCCCTAAATTTTTCAATTACATTAATTAAACTATCTTCCTCAACTCCGGAAATTTCAGCTATTTCTTCAAGCCTGGCAGGACGTCTGACTCCTTTATTATCACTCCCTTTTTCTGTTAACGCTTTAAAAAGGTCTTCACAAACTTCTTTTTCCTTATGATTCAGCTCTGTATATGCTTCATTGGCATGTTGCGACAAGGCTTCGTTAATTTTACCAATTGCAATATAGTGGCGCAGATCTATTGGCTCATCGGATTCCTTATTTCTCACCCAATAATTCCAGGTACGCATTAACGCGTGCTGCATCACCGGTAGCTGATCCGGATTGTTTCCAACATCATTCAACAATTGCTGAACTAACCTTTTGGATATTTTTCCACCTCCTACAGCAACAGGTCCTTCAATTGCCAGTCGTTGCTGGTCTCTGGTCATTTGAGGAACCAAATAATGACTTTTATTTATTACGTGTGTGAGTTCAGGAAATTGGGAGCATTCACCAATGAAATCTGAACGCATTGTGAAAGCTATATAAATTGGCATCTCAGTTTGTGAGATGGATTTTATCAGGAGGTTTACATAGGCCGCCGCCTCATTTATTGTATTATCTTCACGATCCGATTTAATAAATCTAAATAATTCCTCAAATTGATCAATTAGTAGAAAGACATTTTTTGTTGCAGAATTGGAAAGTTGTTTTACTGCGTCCACAAAACCCATAGAACTGCTTCTGAGTATAGCAGAAGTCATTCGTTTTTCAATTATCTTTTCATTGTCATTTGATATTATATAGCTTTCATCTTTATTGAGGATTGATTCTGCAAGGTTTTCGATGGGAGAAATACCCGGTCTGGTAATTAATACAGTCCAATCAGAGCCGGCGTTGGTCATAAATCCACCGTAAAGTATTGGGATAAGCCCGCAATACATTAATGAAGATTTACCGCTGCCGGAAGCGCCGATAACGGCAGAAAACCGATGATGTGCAAGATTTAGTAATACTTCGTCACTTTGACCTTCCCGCCCAAAAAATAAATGACTCTCTTCAAAAGTAAATGGTCTTAATCCCGGAAAAGGACTTAGGAGGTCAATATCCCCTTTTTTACGGGATTCAAGAATGTCTAATTCCTTAGAGTTCATATTATTTTTCCAACTGAGCTAAAAATGGTTCAATTACTTTTGGTGTAAATATTTTACTGTTTTGTAATATGAGCGCTTTTTTGCCTAATCCCAAAATTTCATCGAGATGTGATTCATTTTCTATGATAATCGCCTGTGGACTAATTGGTTTATCTCTTCCAATTCCTAAAGATTTTAACAAATCTTTTTGCTTACTTTTAATCCAAGCTTCATTCTCTTTGCCATAATATATAAGTGTAGCATCACACTTTCTCAAATTATCATTATGCTTACTTCTTATTTCATCCGGGTCACCCTTAAAATTTGAAGTAATTACTCCATATCCATTTTTTTCTAAAAAACTTTCTATTTTCTTACATTTTCTAGCTTCAGATTTATTATGGATCAAATAAATAATCTTCCCCTTATCAGGCTTTTTGCCACCAAATATGTGTTCATGTTGGCTTATACCATCTTGTATTTTATTAATTACAAAAGCCTTTAGTTCTTCAACTGTAGTTTCCAGCAGGTCAGCCATGCTCATAGAGTCTGAATCTTTTTTCAGATTTTCAATAAACAGTCTTTGCTTGACACTTATATTACTTAATTCCGGTGATACCCAGATAACTCTTCCAAAATTCAAATCGGAGCCAGCGTCCATCTTTTTCAATTCATTGTAATGCCGGGTAGCCATTTTGTTTTGAAGGTCTATAATAGAAACATTAGTCCCAAGAATTTTTCCATAATCAGAGCCGACAAGATGAATTGACATATTGCTGGAAGCCAGGTCTTTTTTGACTAATTTCTCTATTGACTCAAAGTCTTCCGGCATATTTTTTTCAGGCAGCACCTTATAACCATTCCTCATCAACTCCCTTTTTATCGCGTCTCTTTGGACTATAAGATCTCCCCCAACTTCTGATAAATAAATTGTAATGGGATTCAGTTCTTTACTGATATTTGCAATTTCATTATCAACATTTTTTAGATTATCCATCACCTTAAATATATCATAGGCAAGGTCATATAACCTCATCCAGAATGTTTTTTCGGATGTAGGGCCAGTAAAATCATCATACAATATGAGCTCATCTAGGCCGGCATCATAATGAAAAAAGTCGTAACCGGTTGAGTCACTTAGATAATCCAATAAAAAGTGACCTTTTTGAGGTTCGTGCAACACCTTGAATATGCGGGAATTCCATGATATATTATTGTGACTCTTGTTTATGGCTTTTTCGTGAAATAATTTTATTTCCTCTTTGAAGGTTGGTGAGTTTAAGAGATTCTGAGTAACAATAGGAATTAATATAGTGAGTGGTGAATATATAGTTTCGATATCCAGTTCTTTGCAATTTATCACATTGATTTTTATCTTTTCGCCAGATAATCTTGAAAGCAATAGTTCTAAAAACCTATAAAAACTTGACATCCAATCTTCTGTTATTAGGTCAAGTTTATCCTGATCAGATTTAATTAAATATATGTGCTGCCCAAAACTCATAATAACGTATTGAAATAAAGTTCAAATGATAATTTAGTCATTACAAAAATCCATAAAAAAAACATTAAATGGAAAGCTTATATAACACTTCTAATAATTTGATCTAAAATAGATAAATTAACAGTTAAAGAAAAAACGTTTATATGTCTCTTTCACAATATTTTATAAAATAACTTACACAAGAATTAATTTTCATCAATTTGCGACATTTCACTTTGAATACTGAAGGAATCCAGCAATTTAAGTGTTACTTCATATTCATTGGTAATAAGATCTAAAAACCTGTTTTTTTCAATTTTTAAAAGTGCGGTATCCCCTTTTGTTCCAAATGAAATATTTTCTTCCAATAGATCGATATTGATTTGTTCACCTAAAAAATCGCCTGTTACAAATTGATCTATAATTTCACCATTCGCATTTTTCACTTCTAAAAATCCATGATAAATGATATAAAAACAGTCATTATGCCATTCGGAAGGCTCAATTATTGTATTGCCTTCCAAAAAAACCTCATCAATAAAATCAACGATACTAGTTAGTATATAGCTTGGCAATTCTCCAAGCAGTGATTTTTTATTTAAAAAATGAACAATTTCGAACTTCATATGAGGTCTCAGCTCTGAAGTATGGTCAGGCTCTTGCCCAAGTAAAAGGTTTTTTAAATGTTTTATTTCTGTAGTTTCTAACCTTTTTAAATTTTCCTCGAATAATGGTTTATCTATTTGATACATTGACCATGCAGATATCTCTTTTAAAAGTTGATCAGGATTAAACAAATTAGCTATTAACTCCATATCAAATTTATCAGCAATTTTTTTCTGCCCGATATAATAAATAGTACTCGTTTTAGTCCATCTGTTGATCACATTATAACTTTTATTAATCAACTGTCGTAATAATTCATCCAGGGACATTTCAATGAACGGATAAAACATTTGAAGTCTCCTTATCCGGTCAATGTCAGAAATATCATCCAAAATAGGGATTATCTTTTGCTTCAAATCCTCAGAAAGAAAAACATCCAATAATTCAAGAGCATATGAAATTCCCTCATTGGTTTTTGTTTCAATGTTTTCTTTTACAAGCTGAATGGATTTTTGATCATATATCATGGACAAAAGCATATATATATGATCATAATTGTGCACATTTTCTTCTTTAAGTGAATCTATTATTTCCTCAAACTCGATGCTACCGTTTTCTTTTAGCCGCACTATAGCTTTTAAATTCCAGATTATGTTTACAATGTCTTCTTCAATAACAAGTTTAATCCGTTGGATCTGATCTTCTTTTGCGGTAAAATTACAATGGCTTAATGAAAGTAGTACTTGTGAAATAACCTTATTATCCGGATAATCAACTTTATTCCATAACAATTTCTTAGCTAAATGGCCTCCAACTTTACCATAAACATTGACGATCTCCATTTTGATATCTACATTTTGCTCTGTATTGTAAAATATAATCTCAAGGTTTGGAAATGCTAATTCACCATAATTGACTAAAACTTCAGCTGCTGCATCCTTGTATTTATTTTTTTGCAAATTATCGAGGACAAATGGTAACAATTCCATTTTATTAAGTTCTGACGCAGCTTTCATTGAAGCTTTAATCACTCCAGTATCCGTATCGTTTAAAAGTTCTATCAATAGACTAACGCTTTCCTCAGTTTCGGTTGCGCTAATCAATTCGGCAGCCAACTTCCTTTCCGAACTATCATGAGATTTGATCATATCTGAAATTTCTTCCTGAAAAACAGACTTATTTTTATTTTTATTCAATATTAAATTTTCATCCTCTTTCTTTTCTATTTTTCTTAGGTTTGCTACGTGAATGAAGGAAAAATCACCCTCCAAAGTGCGAAGAACTTTATTTGTCAAGTCAATTGAATGATCATTTTTTATACTTTCTATTTTTGATTTGAAAACATCAGGATTGATTTTGGATAGTGCTCTAAGTGCAAAAATCATCAAATTGGGATTATCGCTATCGATTGAGGAAAACAATTTTGAGACCAATAATTTTTCCCCTTTTTGTTCTACACTATCCGCTTCTTCTCTTTGTCGCTC
>DAOVVI010000313.1 GCA_030637245.1 Cyclobacteriaceae bacterium | reverse complement strand
ATCTGGTGTAGTTAATCTGTCAATTCGAATATTTCCAACTATTTTATTACAAATACACCCAGAATATCTTAATATTAAACCTGAAAATCATACCATATATATCAACATGAAACTGCACGGAAAAAACATCATCGCAAATCAATTATCACAAAAGGGGGCTTCCTCATTTAATGGGTGGAATCCTTCAAATGAAAAAATACTTGAGCCATCTTTTTATGAAGCAACGGAAGAGGAAGTGAATGTGGCATTTGAAAAAGCTGATGAAGCTTTTGAATCATTTCAGGAAGTTACACAGACCCGCAGGGCTGACTTTTTGGATAAAATTGCTGATGAAATAATAGAACTGGGAGATGATTTAGTTAAGCGTGCCATGGATGAAACAGGTCTTCCAGAAGGCAGAATTATTGGCGAAAGAGGCCGGACTGTCAACCAGTTGAAGCTATTTGCAAATGTGGTAAGGGATGGATCTTTTTTAGAAATTTCGATTGATACGGCTCAACCTGAGAGAACACCAATACCCAAGCCGGATATTCGAATGATCAATATTCCTCTTGGTCCCATTGCGATTTTTGGGGCCAGCAATTTTCCTTTGGCATTTTCAGTGGCAGGCGGCGATACCGCATCTGCTTTAGCTGCCGGCTGTCCGGTAGTTGTCAAGGCACATCCAGCCCATCCAGGCACTTCCGAATTGGTAGGAATGGCAATAAAAAAGGCAATCGAAGATACAGGGATGCCTGAAGGAGTATTCAGTATGTTACATGGAAACGGATTTGAAACAGGTCAAAATATGGTCAAAAACCCATATGCAAAGGCAGTTGCCTTTACCGGATCTTTTTCTGGAGGAAAAGCACTTTTTGATTTGGCTGCATCAAGAGAAGAGCCCATTCCGTGTTTTGCTGAGATGGGCAGCATCAATCCTGTTTTTCTGCTTCCGGAACGACTTGAAGAACAGCCTGAAAATATTGCCACGCAATATGTCGATTCAGTAAATCTGGGAGTCGGACAGTTTTGCACAAATCCCGGTGTTGTCCTGGGGATCAAAAGCAAATCTTTGGATTTATTTATCGAAGCGGCATCCAAAAAAATATCAGAGACAATTGGAGGCACGATGCTTCACAAAGGTATAAAGTCAAACTATGAGCAGTCAGTCCTGGATGTCTCAAATGAAAAAAGTATTCATCTGATTGCCAGTGGAAATGGTGACGGAGAAAGTAAAGGAAAAGCTAATTTATTGAGAACTGACGGGGCTTCATTTATTCAAAGTCAAAATTTACAAACCGAAATGTTCGGGCCGGCCTCCATCATTGTAGAATGCGAAGATGAAGAACAATTGCAATTGGCTGCCAGATCATTGCATGGAAATCTTACTGCAACACTTCAGGCGACACAAAACGATCTGGCGCAGTCAAAAACACTCATTAGAATTCTCGAAAGAAAAGTTGGGAGATTGCTGGTCAATGGGTTCCCGACAGGAGTGGAAGTTTGTCATTCTATGGTACATGGAGGACCCTTCCCGGCTACTACGGATAGCAGATTTACCTCTGTAGGCACGAGCGCTATTAAACGGTTTTTGAGACCTATTTGCTATCAGAACTTCCCTATTCCAGCTTTGAAAAGTGAATTACAAAATGAAAATGCAATGGAAATTTGGCGCAAAGTCGATGGGAATTTTTCAAATGAAAGTATCTGATATTTTAATTCATATTAGCAACTATTAAATTTCTCAGAAGATTAATATCTCATACAGGGAAAAATAGAAAACCCTCCGCCGTCAGGCGAGGACTTTTGTTCGATTATTTATTTTGAATAAAGAACAATCTACCAACGAATAAAGAATAATTAAGTAAACATAATGAATAATAATACTGATTCTCCAATTCAAAATTCATAATTCAAATGTTCGTTATTCCATATTCAGTTTTTAATTCCTATCCGGATGCCTCCCCCACTCATATCTTTTTTCAGGATTAAAATCGGGATTTTGAACAGGAAATTTAGCTTTTACATCTTTTTGCCAGGCTTTGAGTAAACCATGAAGTTCGGATGATTTATCCTGCATTGATTCAGCCAGGTTTTGAGTTTCACCTATGTCATTCACCAAATCATACAATTCCAGGGACCCATCAACCAAATTCTCTATGAGTTTGTAGTCTCCTTTCCTGATGACACTGGCAGGCACATCATGATGATAGACAGGGTAATGCCAAAAGACAGGGCGATCGTATTTTTCCTGCCCTTTAGTAATTATATCTACAAGACTTCCTCCATCAAGTTTTTGATTTGGATCCGGCGCAACTCCTGCCAGTTCAAGAAACGTTGGATAAAAATCAACACTCGTCACAACAGAATGGTTTAAGCTTCCGTTAGCTACTTTTCCCGGCCATTTTACTATAAATGGCTCTCTAATCCCACCCTCATATACCGTTCCTTTCTCAGCTCTTAATGGCGTATTAGAAGAAGCAATATATTGCATTGTATCACCCTCATAAATATGAAGTTTTGATTTCGCATGAAGCGGAACTTTATCAAATCTACTCACTAATCCTCCATTATCTGAAAAGAAAATCACCACCGTGTTTTTTGCCAATCCCAATTCTTCCAGCTTAGCTTCTATCCTTCCAACACTGTTATCTACATGTTCAATCATAGCTGCATAAACTGCATTGGATGGATATCCACTAACTTTTTCTTTGGACAAATACTTATCTATAAGCTCTTGCTGTGCATCAAGCTGAACGTGCACATCATAATGTGCTAAAAACAGCATAAATGGTTTGTCTTTATTCCGCTCAATGAAAGAAATACTCAAATCAGTCAATGCTTCTGAAAGGACTTTTTCCTCTGGAAATTCTTTGGGAGGATTCATTCTTGGCCCATAACCAAAAAATCCTCCGCCATTGTAAACCACCTGTTCGTCATAACCCTGGTTGGTTGGAATATATTCTCCCCAACCTAAATGCCATTTCCCAAAATAGCCTGTCGCATACCCGGCCTCCTTGAGTTTTTCTGCAAAAGTGATGTTTTCCAAAGGCAAATATTGGGTTCGGTTTTTTGGAACGATCACCTTCTCGTATGGTCTCCAGTGACCGGTAATAAAATCCGTAACCCCTACCCTTGCCGGATATTGTCCCGATTGGATGCTTGCCCTCGTTGGAGAACAAACCGGACAAGCGGCATAGGCATTGTCAAACTTCATTCCCTCTTCAGCCAATTTGGTGATGTTCGGAGCTTCATTGAATTTATTTCCGTAAACAGGAAGATCTGCCCAGCCCAAATCATCTGCAAGGATGAACACAATATTTGGAGTATTGTCATTACTTTCTTGTGGCGAAGAACAACCATTGCAAATAAAAAATGCAATGATAATTAAATATATACTTTGGATTTTCATGAAAAATGAGGATTAAATTATAAACCAATTATTGTAAAAAATCTTCTCTCAAAGGAGTAAAACTATCGATGAGCCTGGCTTCTTCAGTAAGAAGTTTAATTGTGTGCTTTTTACCGGAAGGTACCACAAACATATCCCCTTCCTTTAGATGCTGATCAGGTTCGTCCTCACAATAAAAAATAATTTCCCCTTTGGCAACATATGAAGTTTGTTCGTGAGGATGGGAATGCGGTGGTTCCTTTTCTTCCCAAGGACCATCGGTAAAATCCAGAAGAACGGTCATTAATTCTTTTTCATGGATAATTTTTCGCTTAAGTCCTTCGCGGACTATTTCGTATGGAATATCGTCAAATTTTAATACTGGCATAATCAATTTTTTTTATGTGATTTGTAACAGGTAAATATAAAGATGTTAATATTCTTTATAGAATAAGCAGTTAATAAATATTACAGTTAACATTAAAACTACAAGAGCCTTGATATATCGGTGAAGT
>DAOVVI010000184.1 GCA_030637245.1 Cyclobacteriaceae bacterium | reverse complement strand
AATAGTGAATTCCCTGGCTAAATGGAAAAGAATTGCTTTGGCCAAGCATGAGATTAAAACTGGTTATGGGTTATACACGGATATGAATGCAATCAGACCGGATGAGGTTTTGGATAATATACACTCTTTATACGTGGATCAGTGGGATTGGGAAAGTGTGATGAATGATGGTGAGCGAAACCTGGTTTTTCTTAAGTATATCGTGGAGAAAATACAGGAAGTTTTAAAAAGAACTGAATTTGTGATTTGCGAACATTATCCTCAAATAGAGCCTCAATTACCCGATAAGATTCATTTCATTCAGTCAGAAGACTTACTAAGAGAATTTCCTGATTTAACCTCGAAGCAGAGGGAATATAAGGTCGCTAAAAAGTATGGAGCAGTTTTTATAATTGGTATAGGCGGAGCGCTATCCAACGGGAAACCGCATGATGGCCGTGCCCCTGATTATGATGATTGGATTTCGCAAACTTCTGATCCGTACATTGGCCTTAATGGTGATATCATTATCTGGAATGACATTTTACAAGATTCATTTGAAATTTCTTCTATGGGGATCAGGGTGAACAGAGCTTCTTTGCTTAAGCAGCTTAACGTTTCAAATTGTGAGGATAGAAAGGCATACGATTTTCATAAAATGCTATTAAATGATGAACTGCCTCAATCAATTGGAGGCGGAATCGGACAGTCCAGAATTTGCATGTATTATTTAAGAAAAGCCCACATCGGTGAAATTCAATCAAGTATTTGGTCAAAGGAAATGAAAGAGGAATGTAGAAAAAATGGGATACAATTGATTTGATAGTAATATCGGATAATTGCATTGAATTATATTTTTCTTAGCGTTAACTTTATACCTTATTAAACACAAAACAAATGATTGGCTTTTTTGAATATCAATATCTGAAGTATAAAAAAAATCACCTTAAAAATCTAGTGGCTCTTGCCTCTGTTGATGGACATATACATGAGGATGAGATCACCTACTTATATAAAATCGGAAAAAAATATCAACTGAAGCCCCAACAAATTAAAAAAATCCTCGATCAGAAAGAGCAAATAGAGCCAGAGATTCCAGAGCCACACCATCAAAAAGTAGCCCTTCTTTATGATCTTGTTGGGATGATGATGGCCGATAATGTAATCGAGGATGAAGAAATGGAATTTTGTAAGAAGATGTTCAAGAAATTTGGTTACAAAGAACTGCTCATTGATGAGATGGTTGATCTTCACCGGCAAGTGGTGGATAATACAGATGCCTGGGAGGAATTTTTAAAAAGAGCAAAAACCCTTCGAATGAACTTGGCCAGTTGGTAGAAATTTGTTTTATATCCTTGCTTTATTCAGCTTAGCCGTGTTCTCAATTGTTCAGAATGGAGTCTGGCAGACAATTCTGGAAATCCGTAAAGACATTTAATTTCTATGCAAATTATATTCTGACTTATTAAATATAAAGTCATTTATACCCCTATTTGGCATCGTAAAAATTATTTTTCAAAATATTATTCTGAATTGCGAAAGGATCAAAGAAAATTTTCTCTATGAAAATGACTTAATTGAAGAAATTTTCAACTGAGAAATTATATAAAATCAATTTTATGTTTCTCCTAATATACTTTTCATAAAATTATCATATTTCCATACATAGACATATATAATTGTCAAAATAACAAACGAGTGATCAAATAATTACGTTTAATTGTTATATTTGCAATCTCATACTTTAATTAGGTATCAATGATGTTTAGAAATATATTATTCTCCATGTTGTTCATTTTTCCATTGAGTTTGTTTGGTGAAGATGATGATTTTGACACGCTTTCCATAAAACCAATTGGAGCAGATTATTCCAAATATCCAGGCACGGATAAACTATACATTGTGGGGGAATGTGAAGGTATGGAAGGAAACCAGATTGTTATATTTCAAAACAGGCCATGCTTCGACTTCTTTGAAAATAATGAGACCTACCAGGAAGAACAGAAGGAGCTTGAAAAAGCAATTTGGGTTGAGATCCTTGACAATGATTCGGAGCCGATTGTAGTAAAAGGAAGGTGGCATCAATATAACGACAGGACGGTATTTTTATGCCATCAAATCCTTAAGCTGAATAAAAAGATGGTAATAAATCAATAATTCAGTCTGAGGTCTGCTCAACTAAAAATCCTCAACTTTATTAACAAATTTTCTTAATTATTTTCTTTTTCATATGGAGGGAAAATGCTTCTTCCCTATTTTTGATTTATTATTTTTTAGATAAATCAAAATCATATGAACACAATTAAGAAAATCTCAACATTAATTCTTGCCTTTGTTTTACTATGCAATATATCTCCACTAAAAGCCGGCGATGATACAGGTCTATATCTTGGCCGGTGGGCGCTGCATTTTGAGGAAGGGATGGGCTGGCTTGAAGTAAGACAGGAAGATGGCTATTTGGATGCAGACCTGCTTTGGATAGGGGGAAGCGTAACTCCTGTTGCTAATGTTTACATCGCCAGTGGAAAACTTATTGTTACCAGAACATCGAAAGCTATTTTTGAAAAAGCGGATGGTAAAGTGCGCACACATACCATAACCAATACCCTAGAACTTGAAGGAAAGGGAGATCAGCTTATCGGAAAAATGACTGCACCAAACAAAGATGGAGCAGGGGCTAAAGTTTTTTATATTCATGCCAACCGAATACCTCCGTTAGTTGCCGCTCCGGATTTATCTCAGGTAAAATATGGTAAGCCAATTGAATTGCTCGGTGATGATCTATCCGGATGGAGATTACTGGAGCCCGGGGCTGTAAGTGGTTGGAAAGTTGAAAAAGGCATACTTAACAATGATCCTGCTCAGAAAGAAGGAGAGCCGCATATTCACTATGGGAACTTAAGAACTGAAGCTGAATTTGAAGATTTCAATTTGAAATTGAGTGTGAATGTACCGGAAGGAAGTAATAGTGGCGTTTATCTCAGAGGAATATATGAAGTACAGGTGATGGACAGTTATGGCAAAAAACTGGATAGTCATAATATGGGCGCTTTATACAGTAGAATTTCTCCTTCAGAATCTGCTGAGAAAAAAGCCGGAAAATGGCAAAAAATGGATATTACGTTATTCGATCGGCACCTGACAGTGATTCTCAATGGGAAGAAAATTATTGATAATCAGCCTGTATATGGTGTTACCGGTGGTGCCATGACTTCTGATGAGTTTAAGCCGGGCCCCATCTATCTCCAGGGTGATCATGGAAAAGTAAGCTACAAGGATATTGTGTTAACGCCGATAATTCAGTAGGTATAATATTTTTAAAATAAAATAATATAGTAAGGAGATTTGTAAATACAGCTCTCCTTTTTTCCACCTTTATAATAAAGTAATTGATCAGATTTGTTTTAAAATATATTATCAAAATCTGCTCAAATTTTCCCGAAATCCGTTTAATTTGGTAACGAAAAAAACCTAAATAAACGAAAATGAACAACTACACATTATCCCAGTTATTGGATTTGTTGTGGAAAGATTATGTAGAGACTAATCCTCCGGCTCAGCATATTTATGACCTTTTCACATCAAAAGGAGAAAAGGTGATCAATGATCATGTTGCGTTCAGAACGTATGATCATCCGAGCATAAATGTGGATATTATGGGTAACGTATTCACCAATCTTGGATATGAGGAAAAGGCAGATTATCATTTTGAAAAAAAGAAACTCTACGCCAAGCATTTTGAACATCCTAATACTGAAATGCCCTTAATATTCATCAGTCAGCTGAAAGTAGAAGAATTCGACAGCGAAACTCAACAAATCATCAGAGGTTTAGCAGAGCAAATCCCGGAAGATCTTACCTCCGATCCATCCTTTGTTTTCAGTGGCCGACCCTGGGATTTATCATACGACCAATATATGTCTTTAAAAAAAGTGAGCGAATATGCTGCCTGGATGGCGGCCTATGGATTTAGGGTAAATCATTTTACGGTGAGCATAAACCATCTCAGCAATTTTGATGGTATTTATGAAGTTAATCAGTTTTTGAAAGATAATGGATTTGAATTGAATACCTCCGGAGGAGAAGTGAAAGGGACACCACATGATTTTCTCGAACAATCATCCACTATCGCGTATAATAAGGAGATTTCTTTCAGTGATGGGAATTATTTGATTCCTGCCTGTTATTATGAATTTGCCCTTAGGTATCCTCAATCTGATGGAAATCTATTCAGGGGATTTATAGCAGGTTCGGCTGACAAAATATTCGAAAGTACGGATAAAGGTCAGGATTTTAAATTGTAGAAAACTCACGAAATTTTAAATATTGAAAACGATTCTAATTTTTGGTTCCGGGCGTTCAGCTCCTTCACTCATCAAATACCTCGTAAAAAAAAGTGTTGAATTTGATTGGCAAGTAATCATTGCAGATAAAGATACTGCTCTGGTTAAAACCTATATATCCGGATTTCAGAATTGTGTAGTAGTCCATCTGGATATCACGGATGATAAATCCAGGGATGAATTGGTTAGTAAATCTGACCTGGTCTTATCCATGCTTCCTTTTCGATTTCATGAATTGGTTTTAAAAAGCTGCCTAATCCATAAGATCGATCTGATCACACCTTCGTACGAGTCAAAGGAGATGAAGGAACTGGAGACAGAAATAGAAAAATCAGGAATTCTGGTGCTAAATGAGATGGGACTTGATCCTGGCATAGATCACATGTCTGCCATGAAAGTGATCGATGAGATCAGAATGGATGGCCATAATCTAACTGCTTTCGAATCATTCACCGGTGGTTTAATGGCGCCCGGATATGATGAAAATCCATGGGGGTATAAGTTTACCTGGAATCCAAGAAATGTGATTCTTGCGGGGCAGGGAGGCGCAGTTCGATTCCTGCACAATGGAAGACACAAATATATTCCTTACACCAAAGTTTTCAGACGGACTGAAAAAATTGAAATCGAAGAGTATGGAACTTTCGAAGGTTATGCCAATCGGGATTCGCTGGATTATTTAGGTAAATATGACCTTGAAGGCGTATCCACCATCTATCGCGGTACGCTCCGCCGTCCCGGATTTTGCAGGGCATGGGACCTCTTTGTACAACTAGGTGCTACCGATGATACCTATATTGTCGAAGACTCGGAATCCATGACCTTTAGGGAGTTCATCAATTCCTTTCTCCCATTCAATCCAACAGATTCCGTTGAGCTCAAATTGATGCAATATTTAAAGATTGACCAGGATTCCGGTCTTATGGAAAAACTTCAATCCTT
>DAOVVI010000148.1 GCA_030637245.1 Cyclobacteriaceae bacterium | reverse complement strand
GAAAAATACAGATATCCTTCTTTGTCAAATTCCATTCTGCCCCCAAAATGATTTCCACCTTTCAAAAACGGCTCTGCCTGGAAAATCACTTCATTATTGATCAGGTTAAAGCCACCCAACTTGGCTCTCATAATCGCCGTATTTCCACCGCCTTTTCCAGGAGCAGCATAGCTGATATAGAGCCAACCGTTGGACTCATAATCCGGATGCAGAATTATTTCAAACAATCCCCCCTGGCCCTTGTCGTAAACTTCAGGAACACCACTTACTTTATTGTCAAGAAGTTTGTCGTCCCGGATTATTCTAATTTCACCATCCCGTTCGGTTACCAATAAATCATTGTTTGGAAGAAATGTTAGCCCCCATGGATTATTAAGGCCTGTTGCTATGGTGTCAACTTTATAATTCAGCTTTTCTGAGGAAATGAAGTTATCGTTTTTATCATCAATATTTTTTCTGAAATCATTATCATTACTGCTTACACAAGCAACGATGAATAGAATTGAGGCAATAAATGAATACATGGTTAAACTTTTCATAGTGATACAAAAAAGTATAAACTAAACAAGCAAGAAAGTGTTTTCATTTTTTTTATTTATCCAACAATAAACCTATTTGTCTATTTACCTAAGGACAGATTTGACAATTCCATAATCATAAAGAAGTATCTGTAAAAGTTGATGCTTCTAATTTTTTGAAATTTTAAATAGTGCTAGGATTAAACACATTTTTTTGAAATTCACTCCTTTATTGCTACTTTGATATTTGGTTCATTTTTAATCCTTTTCATTTTAAATGGATTGGGTTATCAATGCCTCTGGAAATAGACAACTTTATTGTGATCCAATGACCAACGCACATAGAAGATTAAAACTCAGGCTATCCGATTTTTTGCTATGTATTATCCCTATGTTTTTTTTGATTTGCATCAAACCAGATTATCTCCACGCCCAGGCTGCCAAGCAGAATAATAATAAAACTAAAAAGGGCCTTTTTTCAGCTCCAGCTCAATTTGATCATCGCTTAAATGGAGCCTATTTTCAATGGTATTTACACGATTCCAAAGAATTGATTATAGCGCCGGGAAGATGGAAGAAAAAAGATTGGCTGATATTCGGTGGCACGGCGGCAGCGACTGCCATACTTGTATTTACAGTAGATAAACCCGTTAATGATTTTTTTCTGGAGCATCAGGATTCTGACTTTATTAATGGGATGAATGAGGTTTTAAATCCATTCAAGGCCATGACCATCCCCATTTTTTTTGGCGCTGTCCCGATTGTTTACGGATTGATTGCCAAAAGTGACCGGGCAAAAAAAGTCGGCTTGGAAGTGCTTGAAGCCCAGGTGGTGACTAGTGCGATCCACTATCCTATTAACTGGATTGCCAGCCGGACACGACCCAGGGATGGCGGGGAATACAACGATTTCAATTGGATCTGGACGAAGGATCCTTCTGAATGGATCGATGTAGAATCTTCATTTCCTTCCGGTCATGCTGTACTTGCCTTTTCTTCAGCAGCAGTCATAGCGGCAGAATACTATGAGAAAAAATGGGTGCCTCCAGCAATTTATGCTGCTGCCAGCGTGATTGGCGTGCAACGTGTGGCACAAAATGCGCATTGGGTATCCGATGTATTTTATGGAGCAGTGCTGGGGCACTTCATGACCCAAACGCTAGTTCGTGAACACCAAAAAGCGAATGAAAGTCTGAAGACCGGCGAACCCATTAAATCCACATTAAAGGTTTATCCGTTTCAATATGTTGGCGCAAGAGGATTCCGGATTGTTTATCAATTTTGATTTTTCTATTTTATGAAAAGCAATAATTTTGAAAATCTACTTCAAAATAATCTCCATTTCATACCCTTCCTTTTTGAAGTCGAAGGTGGCTGCTTCGAAATCAGGTGGGCCAAACGCACTTCTGGAATTATTGGAAAATCCATAGGGCTCTTTAGGGATGCCCAACAAATTGGTGTTAAGATCATTGTCATTGTTGACGTCATGAAAAATAGATACAGCATATTCCCCCAGGGGTAATTTTAATTTTACATCGATGTCTTCCCTGGAGTGAACCCCCACGCGATCTTCATAAAATCGCTCTTTCATATATAATTCCTTTTTATCATAAACAGCAATAAATATAGCTCCCCGCTCATGACTGATGTTTTTTACTTTCAGGTTTAGTGTAGCCTTTTCAATGCTATGCTGAGAATTTGCATTAAATGGAACAAATGAACACATTATTACAAAAAGAACTGCTGAAATAATTTGATAATTTTTCATCTTTTAATTTTTTTATTTGTTGAATAATATTCGAAAGTATATCAGCTTGTGAAATTAAAAATATGAAACGGCGTGAGACTATGTTTTTAAAGATTAAACCCGTTATTTTTAGTGATAAACCCAAAGTCATGAAAAATTTTATAACTCCAATTCTTTTTTTAGTGCTTAATTCATGTGTAGCCCAGGATTCAACTCCTTATGGATTAATGGTGGAATTTCTGAGAAGCCCGGAATTTATTGAGCTGCGAGAAGTTCAACCTGATTTTTCATGGATTGTTCCTGCCGGATGCGAAAAGCAAACGGCATATCAGATTCAAGCAGCGTCTTCAAAAAACCTATTAAATCAAAACAGCCCGAACTATTGGGACTCTGGGAAAATAACAAATAACCAGTCGATTAATATTGAATATGAAGGAGAACCTCTTTTAGGGAATTCAACTTATTACTGGAGAGTAAAGATTTGGGATGCCAATGATAATTCATCAAAATATTCTGTGATACAGCAATTTAAGACTGGTTCACTAAATAATTATACTACCACAAGTAATTCTTTTTTGGTAGAACATAGAACTCCGGTATTGATCAAAGAAAAATCAAAGGGACATTATTTTGTAGATTTTGGGAAAGATGCTTTTGGAACTATTGTTTTAGACATCCAACCCACAAAAAAGGAGACAATCATCATTCATCTTGGAGAAAAAATTTCTAAGCCATTTCAATTAGATGATTCTCCAGAAGGTTCCATAAGGTACCAGAAATTAAAACTTAAAGTGGATCCTGGTCAATCAAAATATACTTTAGCCCTGCCTTCGGACAAGAGAAATACAAATATAAAAGCTGTTTTATTGCCAGATTCCATTGGCGTCATAACCCCTTTTCGATATTGTGAATTGGAAAATGTGAATTTTGAATTCGATGCAGATAATATCAGCCACCAAGCTGTCAGCTATTTTTTTGATGATAATGAAAGCTATTTCACCTGCTCAGATACCGTGTTGAATCGGGTATGGGAAATGTGTAAATATTCCATGAAGGCAACTAGCTTTTGCGGCATTTATGTGGACGGAGATCGTGAACGAATTCCCTATGAAGCTGATGCCTTTATCAATCAGTTGGGACATTATTGTACAGACCGTGAATATTCCATGGCCCGATTGACTAATGACTATTTCATGGAAAAACCCACATGGCCGACTGAATGGATTTTATTTACACCGCTTTTATTTTACTATGATTACCTGTACACCGGAAACACAGAAGCGATCAAATATTACTGGGAAAAACTCAAATACAAAACACTCACGGACCTGGCAAGAGAGGATGGTTTGATAAATACCTCCAAAGAAAATCAGACGGAAGAGTTGATTGTAAACCTGGGTTTTAAAGATCCAACAATGAGGATTCGAGACATTGTGGATTGGCCTCCAGCGCAAAAAGATACAGGTTGGGAACTGGCGACTGAAGAAGGTGAGCGTGATGGTTATGAATTTAAGGAAATCAATACGGTAGTTAATGCTTTTCATTATTATAGTATAAAACTCATGGCCGGGATGGCAAGGGCAATCGGTCATGAGGAGGATGCCCATTTCTATGAAGTGAGATCAAAAAAGGTTAAAACAGCCTTCAATGATCGTTTGCTTGATCCCGCGAAAGGGTATTACATTGACGGCGAAGGCTCAACGCATTCATCACTTCATGCCAATATGTTTGCACTGGCTTTTGGTCTGGCTCCTGAAAAGCATATGAAATCCATCGTTAAGTTTATAAAATCAAGAGGAATGGCTTGTAGTGTTTATGGTTCTCAATTTTTGTTGGACGGACTTTATTTGGCGGGAGAATCAGAATATGCCTTTGAACTCATGACTGCTCTGCATGACCGGAGCTGGTGGAATATGATTGCGTCAGGTTCAACGATTTCCATGGAAGCCTGGGACATGAAATACAAACCCAATTCGGACTGGAACCACGCCTGGGGTGCGGCGCCTGCCAACATTATTCCCCGACACCTATGGGGCATTCAGCCAACACTTCCGGGTTTTGAAAAATGCATTATAAAACCTCAAATGTCTCAACTTACTTCGTCAAAAATTAAAGTTCCAACCATTCGGGGCAGTATTTTTGGAGAATACAAAAAGGATGAAAACAAAGGCACATTCACTATAGAAATTCCCGGAAATATGGGTACAAAATTCAATTGTTCCTCTCTGCATTATAAAGAGGTCAGGCTTAATGGCCGGCAGATTAATGTATCAAACGGCCTCATTCTCCTATCATCCGGAGGAAACAAATTAGAATTTTTTTATTAGAAAAACAGCATTTAAATAATGAATAGAACCGTATTTCTACTTTTATCCTTATTGTATTTATTCCTTTATTCATTTACAACCTTAAGCCAGGCTAATCAACAAGACTATATTCATTACACTGGTAAATATCTAAAAAAACTTAGAGTACCGATTGGAGGCATCGGTACAGGAGATATCCTCATCGGAGGAAGAGGAGATATTCAGCATATTGAAATATTTAACCGTCCTGACAGGTCGCGAAAACCAATTAAATCATTTTTTTCCATTTGGGTAAAACATGGAGAAAATGATCCTGTTGCAAAATTGTTGGAAAGAGAGTTACTCCCTCCATATGAAGAAATCACTCACCAATACGTTTATGGACTACCGAGATTTAAAGAAGTAATATTTACAAATAATTTCCCTCTCCCTCAATGGACCTTTCAGGACGATGATATTCCGTTAAATATTTCGATGGAAGGTTTTAATCCTTTCATTCCATTAGATCTTGACAAAAGCAGTTTTCCTATTGTTGCGTTTTACTGGAATATTGAGAACCCTACCAATGAAACCATCGAATTTTCAATTTCTTTAAACCTTGAAAATCCAATTAAGGCTAAAAAAATAATAAATGAAGTCTTTGAGGGTAATTCCATCAGAGGATTAAGATTTGCTGCCATTGATGGGATGGAGGTCAATTATGACGGCGCAATGATTATTGGCACGACAGCCAAAAATACTCAGGTTCAAACGCATTGGTTCCCTGGAAGATGGCGCGATGATACTCATATTTTTTGGGATGATTTTAGTGACGATGGAAAAATAAAAGAAAATACTGAACAGTGGTTCAGCGCATATAAACCGGTTGCTTATAATGAAACTTCCGACAGAAACAGCTCGCTCTTAGTTAACATGAAACTGAAACCTGGTGCAAAAACACAAATTCCATTTTACATAAGTTGGTATTTTCCAAAACGAATGTTTACAAAAGCTGAAACTTTTGGTAATGAAGAAGCT
>DAOVVI010000552.1 GCA_030637245.1 Cyclobacteriaceae bacterium | reverse complement strand
TGGATGATATCATTGATGTTATTACTGAATTGGCAGACCAGGAGCGAAAACTTATGGCAGGTATTGCGGAAGACGTTGAAGAGGATGACAGCGTATGGATTTTGTCCAGGGCTCGCCTGCCATGGTTGGTAATTGGTCTGTTGGGGGGGTTGATTGGCGCCCGGTTTATTGGAGTTTTCGAAGAAGATCTGATGAAGGTTGCTTCACTGGCATTTTTTATTCCATTGATAATTGCAACAGGAGGAAATGTCGGTATTCAATCATCGGCCCTGGTCGTTCAAAGTCTGGCTTCCATTTCCGTTTTTGAATCCAGTATTGGGCAAAAATTTGTTAAAACTATATTTGTGGCTATTGTAAATGGCGTAGTGCTTGCCGGTTTAGTATTTGTATTCATATATTTTTCATACAGTTCAACCCTGGCGTTTGTTGTTAGCGTTGCATTATTTTCTGTTGTGATGCTTGCATCTCTGTTGGGAACCCTCATTCCGCTCATTTTAGATAAATTAGGATTCAATCCGGCATTAGCTTCAGGGCCATTTATCACAACAACAATTGACTTACTTGGACTCGCAGTTTATTTCATTGTAGCCCATCTTTTATATAATTTTTAAAAATGATGAGATTATAGCCTATTTATCGTTGATACATGTTTATAATTTTTTTTTAAATAATACTTATGAAACCCAAAATATTAATTACAGAATCCATACATGAGTGCATTATTCCAATGTTGGAAGAAATCGGGTATGAAGTCCATTATAAACCAAAAATTGACCGCCAGGGAATTCTTGATACACTTAATGATTATACAGGGATAATCATAAGAAGTAAAACACCCGCAGATAAGGAATTGATAAGCGCCGGTAACAATCTAAAATTTCTTGCCAGATCCGGAGCCGGTATGGACCAGGTAGATCTTGAATATGCTGAAAGTCGAAACATCACTTTACTCAATGCCCCGGAAGGCAATCGGGATGCTGTAGCAGAACATGTACTTGGATTAATCTTGAATCTCATTAATAAAATGAGAAATGCTGACATCCAGGTCAGAATGAAAATCTGGGATCGCGAAGGAAATCGTGGCGTAGAATTGATGCATCGCACTTTTGGAATCATAGGTTTTGGAAATATGGGTGAGGCCGTTTCTAAAAGATTAAGTGGTTTTGGGTGTAAGATTATCGCCTATGATAAATATAAAAAAGGTTTTGCAAATGAATATGTAGAAGAGGTAACCCTTGAAGATTTTTTTGAAAAGGCTGATATTGTGAGTTTTCATGTCCCTTTAACACCTGAAACCAAGTTTTATGTAAATGATGAATTTATAAAAAGTTTTAAAAAGAATATAATCTTACTCAACACAGCAAGAGGTGAAATATTACCTTTAAAAACATTGATAAAATACTTAAAATCGGGCAAAATTTTAGCTGCGGGTTTGGATGTGCTGGAAAATGAAAAAATGGGCAAGCTCACACAAGAGCAAAATCACCAATTGGTTGAGTTGTTTGAGATGGATAATGTGCTGCTGACGCCTCATGTAGGCGGCTGGACTGTAGAATCTTATATAAAAATCAGCCAAACGCTTGCTAAAAAAATCAAAGACCTTAAATTAGTGGGCGAATAAGCTGGGATTTAGACAGTTGAATAAATGAAATTGAAGGAAAGGTTATATGCGTTTGGGAAAAAGGTTTATTCGATATCTGAAAAACCAATTCTTACTTCGACAATCGTATTATTGGTTCTTGGCATAATTGTAATTTTGGCCAGCCTCCCCTACTACAAGGAAAATTTCCATGCATTTTATGGCCAGGTATTAGCCGAAGCCCATGGGATGATTTTCGATATCGCTGTTATTGGTATTTTGATATTCTGGCTAAATAAAACCGGTGAAAAAAGATCAAGAATCAGAACCTATAAGGATGAAATCGATGACTTTCGTTTGTGGGAATCTGAAGAAGCTGCATTCAGAACCGTTGGAAATATTAAAAGACTTAATCGCCATAAATTATATAATATTAACCTTGCTCATTCCTATTTGGTGAAAACCAATCTGAATTATGTGAAATTG
>DAOVVI010000218.1 GCA_030637245.1 Cyclobacteriaceae bacterium | reverse complement strand
TTGTATTTTTCAATTGTATAAGAGGATCCTGTAATAGCGAAATATATATCCTTGCATCCTTTGTATCAGAAGGCGGCCAGAAATAAAGTATGCCGGTTTCACGATCCAGGTACCATTCGCCTGGAACGTCCAATTCTTCCAGTACATTTAATGCATAGAAGCGCTTGCCTTTGGTGTAGGGATATCCGCTGTAAGGGGCTTCTGAAATGATCACCTTTTCAATAGTATCTATATTTGCCACTTTTACATAAGTATCTGCCCAATCATACTTCCAGTAGCCGTGTAACCAGACATCTTGCGCTTCGAGCCAGTTTGCCGGCCGCATTCCTTTGTATGAAAAACCTTTCCCATCCAAAGTTTCCGGTACATCCTCAATGGTAGCCCATTCATTATTGGGCCAGCGGGCAAGTGTCATGGGACGCTCATTGAAATACAACTCCAGACCGGAAGGCTGGATTGACCTGTAAAATCCCATGGCTGACATTTCTCCATATTCTATAATCCCAAGGGCTTTTAAATCAATTTGTAAAATTTGATTATGATATTTCGGTTCTATTTGTTTACCGGCTTTTGATTGTACATCCAGTGCTCTAAAACCATTGATTTCCCGGCCACCGATCAGATGGACATCCTCTCCGGGATAGGCTGAAATTAATATGGGAGCATCTCCCGGTGCATTTTCTTCTTCTAAAATAAAAGATTGTTGAAGCCGGTAATAGCCCTCCCGAAGATAAATGGTCACCGGTCTGTCCTGATTGTTTTTGATTGCCTCTTTAGCTCGTTCAAGAGTGGCAAACGGATGATTTTTCGTACCATTGTTCTGGTCACTTCCATCCGGTGAAATATAAAATTTTTGCTCCGGGGAGCAGGCAGTAATAAATATGCTTAAGAAAAGTGCGGTTGTTAGATGCAGGAAATTTAAGTTCATTGGCCTTAATGAAAAATCCGGAAACATAATTATCAATATTTGTGATGAATATAAATCATTTAACCTGAAAAATTCAGGTAAATAACTATTCCTGTTTTACTTCTGAATTTTTAAATGCAAAATAAACTGAAGTACCAAAAGATGCATCTTCTCTTTTCACAAGCGGGAAATGATTCGTTAACTCATTTAAAAAATTAGCCTTGAAATGATGATAGTCACTTTTTTCAAGGTATTCTAAAAAGCGGGCGACAGCCGGTGTCGGACCATAATAATCATTAATAATTACATGCTGCTTCGAAATTCTTTTCATTTCGTCCAGGATTAATTTTCGCTTATCTTCCTTCACGCCATGTAGCACAAAAGAAGCTGTGACAATATCAAAAGTTTCATCTTCAAATTCTGACAAATTCTCAGCATTGCCAATACTGAAAGTAATAGCGGGCGCATATCTTTTATTTGCTTTTAGTATCATTTTTTGAGCAAAATCAACTCCATGCACTTTTGAAGCTCCATGCTCTTTAAACAATGCGGCCCAGGCGCCAGGTCCGGAACCAATATCCAACACACTTTTCCCCTCCAGGTATAACTCTTCCACTACATTATGTATAGCCCGGCTAAATCCTTTTTTTACGTAACTATCTAAAGCACTATAGATTGGAGCGATTAAATTGAATATACTTTTTGCCCGTTTATGTGGATTTTTACTGAAGATCATAGTCTAAATATTAAAATTTCGGACAAACATAATATTTGTATAGAAACATCTATGTAATGCAAAACACAGAAAAGGAGAAATTTACTTTTGTAATGTTAATATCTTCCACAATCCTTCTGTTTTTCTACATAACATTGCAATTAATAATTTAGCATAAAAATTCAGCAATTAATCCCTTTAATTCCCTGATACTTCATCAAACACCCGGATGTAATCAACTATAAAGTAATCAGGTAACTTTGCTCCCTTTAACTCAGGAGAGGGACCCCCTTGGCGGTAACCTTTGCACTCTGTAGAAATCAATATAAACTGCTCACGATGCGAAACCGGCCCATCAATCTCCCAGGATATTTTGCCATCCACATAAAACACATAACCTGAAGAACTCCAATGAAAACCGAAAGTATGAAATCCATTCTCAGTAGGTTGCAATTTTCTTTTACCGGACCCGGCATGCTCATGATTATTGCCATATCCATTCCAATGGATGTTATGGCTGATAATCCCATCTCTTGAGAAATTCTCCATTATGTCAAATTCTACTCCGGATTCAGCAGGATTAAGGGTTGAACCAATTTCAGGGGATTGCATCCAGAAAGCCGCCCACCAGCCTTCCTGTGTTGGTAATTTACATCTTATTTCGTAATACCCATACTTGTGAACAAACTTTGGGGGCTCCATTTCAGCAATAGGCCAAACGAAATTTGAACTGCCGTATTGATCACCGGGGCGGTCAAGATAGTTTCTTCCTGTTTGCAGGTGAGATGAGTAGAACTGTCCGTCTTCTTCATATAATTTCAACAACAAATTGCCATTCCCATCCAATTCGGCACCTTTGGTTGTCCAGGTACTATGGCGGACTTGCATTAGATGCAAACGATAATCCCATTTGGTTGTATCCAGCACTGTACCATTGAATTCATCATGCCAGATTAGTTTCCATTTTTTATCCTCTGGTAGCTGACTTGGCATGCCTAAAGGTTCTTCCCTAGAAGAATCGCTTTTTTCTTGAAGGAATCCCTTATTCTTGGTACAGGTGACGGATAGTATCAGACATGCAATAAAATATAATCCAGTTTTCATATCATAAATAGTAAAAAGTTGCTTTTTTGAAATGAATCTGAAATATCAAATAAATAAAGCAATAACCATATACATTAGTAATTGCAATGCGAAATTGAAACTATAGATTTTGAATAAAATAAATTGATAACATAACTAAAAGAGACATGAGAGAAGTTATATGGATACTCGCAATGGCAACTTTTTCAACAACGGCATATGCCCAGGTGCCGGTCGTAGTGGCTCCCGACCAACAGATACTAATTCAGAGCGACAACCCGCAACTCGCAGCGAACAAGATGCTCGTTTATGACTTCTGGCGTATAGTACTTCAGACCCGCGACATGAAATTAGCGCCTCAATATCTAGCCGAAGGCTACATCCAACACAATCCAAATATACCAACTGGCCGCCAGCCCTTTATCGAATACTTTGGTAAACTCGAACGCCAACCTGTCAAACCAAGGATTGATAATCTCGTGGCGATCGTTGCAGAGGGAGACAAGGTGGTACTCGCCTTTCGGCGTGACCTTCCGGATCCTAAGAATCCGAAGCAAACTTATACGACGACTTGGTTCGACATGTTTAGAATTGAGGATGGAAAGATCATCGAGCACTGGGATTATGGGACCAAAAGCGCTAAGTGACACAGCTCGGTCGCAATTGTTTTGCGATCGGAATCTTAATTTAAATGGATATTGCGGGGGGAATTTATGCCACTTTTTCAGTAAAGTGGGCAAGTTCGTACTTCAAAAATCCTCTTAAGCTTAAATCTTCATCCACATCTGGCCAGTGGATACCAATACCGTCATTTTCATAATTATCCAATTGGATTTTAGTGGCATTTTTTAGCCTGTCAAAATCTGATATTGGTCTTTGGATAATTTTTTTATTATTTAATAACACCACAAGCAGGTCAAGATCCTGGTCGAACCACAAAGTCTTTATCCTCAGTCCATCCTCAAATATGAGTTGGTCTAACGGGTCCGTAGCCCGCTTGTTGATGACTTTATTTGAAGTATTCATCCCACTTTTGTATTAGGTACTCATAATTCTCTTTCACAATATTACGTATTTTACGCTTTTCTTGTTCATTAAATCCATAATAGTAATTTTCTTTTATTTCCGGCAAAAGCCATATTTTTCCCATGGATTCTGCTTTTTTGACATGTATATGGCAAGGTTCACTACCCTCATCTGAGAAAAAGAAAAACCTGAACCCATCTTTATTTAATATTGTCGGCATTGTATTAGGTAAAGTTAGCAATATTATTTCAAGGGATGGTGAACTTTCAATTCTTCTTCATACTCTTCAAGATTGGCGAGCTTGTAATGTAAAAATAAACCGCTTGGACGAAATTGTATTGCGACTGGAATCTTAATTTTCTCTCGGGCAGCAGTATTTTTTTGCTGATCTCAATAGTACTTTCGAATCAGTTTGTTGGTATTACTTCTAGGGACCTTTGTTAGTAAATAAAATCACATAATTTCATGCCCAGAATTAAAAATTTTACAGCCATCTCATTTTGTTTTTTATCCCTCTTTCTCATTTCATCAGTTTCACTTTTCGCTGACCTGGATCTTAAGGTAGTTTGGAAAACGAATCAAAAGACCATGTTGGAAAGTGCACCAATCATCGCAGATATTAATGGCGATGGGAAAGATGATGTACTTGTTGCAGGGCGCGAGGAGTTGGTAGCGCTGGGCAAACAGGGCAAGGAATTGTGGCGCTGGAATACGCGTAGTAGATTTGTCACCTATCCATCTATATTAAAACGAGCCGGCAAACCTGCTTTAATTTATGCCGCCGATAATGGTGGATTATTGACATGCATCGATGGTAACGGCAAGGTAGTCTGGCAAGCCGAATTGGATGGAGGGGGCGATTGGTCGGCAAGCGCTGTGGGAGATATTGACGGCGATGGTGTTTCGGAGTTGGTTCAAAGTGACTCTAAGGGATCCGTATGGATTTTCAATGCAATTTCAGGAGATGTTAAGCACAAAATTACAGTGAAAGGAAAGACAATCATTCCGGTGATAGGATACCTGACCTTCTATGGCAATCAGGAAATTGTGGTCGCCACAAATGAAGGGCTCATCTATGTCATTGATGCT
>DAOVVI010000426.1 GCA_030637245.1 Cyclobacteriaceae bacterium | reverse complement strand
TGACCGAAGTGTCCCTAAATACGTGCCCGTTACTTCACTAATTGCAGTATTCGGTGTGGATTCCTGTCCAGTACATCCTTTTATAACTATGACTACTAATATTCCAATGATGATTCTTATATTTTTCATTACTACTAAATTTTTATTTTAAACGTTTACTAAATTCGACTTTATGGACAAACTCTAATTAATTAATTCCTCTTTTACACTACCACAGTGAAGCATTTTATCACCAAAATAGGGGTTGTTTATTTCCTTTTCGGCACTTAGCCAAAAGGCGCCGCTATTACTCATGGCCATAGGACAATATTGTCGATAGATTGTATTTTCATTAGCGGAAGTGCTTTTTAGCAAAGCATAAACATTATCCGAAAGGATATTGAAATGATCTCTTTGATGTGCTGCATCTTTAGAATCCATAATATGTTCTGCATCTGATTTAAGCTTTTTAATTAAATCATCTTCGCTATCTGCTAACATGGGAAGCAGCTCTTTAGCTGCCGAACTAGCTGCAACACCATCAGTTTCGACCAATGCATCCTTAATTTTCAAATAGGCTGAAAGTATCTTTTGGGCTTGTTGCTTTGAGATACCGGATTCCATATTCACATTTTCTTCTTTTGAGGCCAGATGATCATGTCCTGAATGATCAGTTTCATTAGATTTTGTTTGACCACATGCTGCTAAATTTAGACTCATACCTGCTGCAAGTACGAAAGTCAACGTTTTGTTTTTAAAATTCATTTTTAAATTATTTATGTTAAAAATTGTTATTTATTACTAATACTAAATTCAAAGGCAGTTTTATTCCATTGGAAACGGATAGTCCCAGAGTTGCCATTCTTAGGTAAAACTTCAAATGTTAGCTCTTCGAAACTTTTCTCCTGCATAATGGGAATTACATTCAATCTTAATATATCATCTTCAGGGTTGTAGTCATCTGCCAAATGTTGATTCCAGTTTTTGTTTAGAATTACCGTCCATTCTTCTTCCCCGGGAATGGTAAATAAGCCATATTTACCAGCGCTCACCACCTTTTCTCCAATCGTTACATCTTGAGAAAAACTGATCGAAGTTGCCATATGGGCACCTGTGGACCAAACTTTTCCATAAGCTACAAGTCCACCAAATATCTGACGCCCCCGAACTCTTGGAGAGCTGTAATCTATATGGATGTGGTTTTCGCCTATGTTTGCCATAGTTGCCGTATGTGGGCTTTTAACCTGTTTCCCAGGGGTGCCTGCCTCAATATTTTTACTATGATTCGAATGATCTACATGATGCTCATCCGAATCTTTGTTTCGTTTATCTGAGCAACCAAACACCAATAAGCAAATGGATAATATTAAGAATTTATTCATCTGAAATGTATTTAAAAAGTTTACAAAAATTATTTGCTGTTTACTATTTGAGTTAATTAATTTTCTGAGTTACTTCTCCACAAGTAAGCATCGATTCTCCAAAATATGGATTGCGAATATCTTTATCCATGCTTAGCCAATCCGCACCTTTATTGCTGTTTGCCATCGGGCAGTGTTGCAGGTACATGGTTTGTTCGATTGGATTAAATGTCTTAGCCAACATTATAAATTGATCAGAAAGAACTATGAATGATGTCCTTGCTGAATCAATGTCTTTAGCTGTAGTAAGTTTAGTTAACGCTTCCTTTGCAATCGAGCTGTGTTTCATCCAAATATTGTGAGCTTCTCCTGTGAAAATGGACATGTTAACTTCTTCCAAATTTTGCTGAAGGGTCTTTCCGGCAGAAATGGAGTTCTTAAAATCATCGCTTACCAAAGCGTCTTTTAAGATGATGTACTGTTCGAATAGAGGCCCTAAAGCCTGCCTGGCATCTTTACTGATTGATACAAATTCTGAATGACTTACATGATTGGAATTGGTATCTCCGGAAGAGCCACCATGGTTATGAGCAGTCATTACCATCCCCCCCTTTGGGTTCATCATGCTTGGTTTTCCTGCTAATTGTGCTGCTGCATCAATGCTAAATGTTCCATTGGTGGCTATTTCTTCGCCTTCTTCCAGTCCTTCTGTAATAATATAACTATCTCCCAATGAAGGCCCTAGTGTCACTTCTCGCATGATGAAGTTGATACTTGTAGCGGAGCTTGTTTTTACATAAACAACCGAACGCTCACCTGTCCACATTATTGCGGATTTTGGAATGATGATGGAAGGTTTGCTGTCTTTCATTGGGCTTTTGAGCACACCTCTGACAAACATCTCGGGTTTTAGTCGTTGACCAGGATTATTCATGGCCATCCGGGCTTTGGCCACCCTGGTTTTTGGATTGATGACAGGATCGATAAAACTGATTTTACCTTTGAACTTTTCGCCGGGGAGTGATTGAATGGTAAATTCCACTTCATCTCTCTTTTTTACCCATTGTATATCACTTTCATATATATCGAAGAGTATCCAAATTTTAGAAAGGTTTGCTACTTCGAATAAGGAAGCTCCTTGATTAATATAGTCCCCGGGATTTGCTCTTTTTTTCAATACTACTCCATTGAGGTCTGAGCGAATTGGAAAGTTTTCAGTTGGAGATCCATGTTTAATTATTCCATCTATTTGACTGTCGTCCAGCTTCCAATTTTTAAGCTTTTCTCGTGATGCCTGATAAAGTTCCGGCTGTGTATCCCTGATCTTATAAGCTTCAAAAAGTTCTTCCTGAGCCGTAACTAATTCAGGCGAATATATATAGGCAATTACCTGTCCTTTGGAAATATATTCACCGGTATAGTTCACAAGAAGCTTTTCTATCCTGCCGGAAATATGAGAAGTTTGAGAGCTTACATATCGTTCATCTGCCTGAACTTTTCCATTCAACCGAATTTCATTTACCGGTTTTTGCTTTTTTATAACAGAGGTTTGCACACTGGCCAATTGCATAGCTGTTGGCGACATCTTGATTTCCATAGGGTCATCTTCTGAAGAATCTGTATCCAAAGGAATCAAGTCCATACCACAAATTGGACATTGTCCGGCTTCGGATTGTCGAATTTGAGGGTGCATAGAACATGTCCAGGTCTGATTTACTGATGATTCAATATGCAAATGATTTGATGTGTCG
>DAOVVI010000035.1 GCA_030637245.1 Cyclobacteriaceae bacterium | reverse complement strand
TACCTGAAATTGTACTTCCGATGTTCCATCAACATCTGTGTTGACTTCTCCAATAACGTCATCCACTTCTATTTGTTGTACCATTTTAACATTGACCTTTTTAAGCTTGGCATATACGGTGAAATAGGCTCCATGTTGCATGATCACAACGTATTTAAAATCACCCGGAACAATTGCAATTTTCTTAACTTCTCCTTTAAACACGGCCTTTACCAGTTCATTTTGTTTAGTTTGAATGTTTACGCCATCGTTTGGCATTTTCACTCTTTTCAATATAGGATGTGGATGTGTCCCGAATTTTTCTGAAATAAATCCTGAAGATACCGGCCAGTGGAGATTTGCTTTACTTTTTTCAAAGGAACTTGAAATATTTTTTAAATCGATATTCACACTTGGCGCTTCCTTTGCTGCCGAAGCTGTGTTTTTTATTTCTTCTTTTAAGAGCTTTGAAATTAAGTTTTCAAGCTTATTAACTTCATTTTTCTTTTTTGCAATATCTTTAGTCAGGTTGGCCTCCTCGTTTTTTAATTTAGCAAAAACTTTATCCTGTTCTGCTCTTAACTTATCTAGTTTTTCTTTTTCCTTCAATTGTTCAGAAAGCAATATGTTTTTCTCATTCAAAGTATTTTCCAATGAGATCTTCTCATCACCAAGCTCAGCTTTTATTTCTGAGATCAATTTTACTTGATTTTTCCGTGCTGATGTATATTGTTCAAGATATTTGAACCTCATATAAAACTGACTAAGGTTGGATGAAGCGAAAATGAATGACAGTCGGTTAAATCCATTGCTGGATTTGTACATTGCATACACCATAGCAGCATATTCTTTTTTAAAATTATCCAGATCCTGTTGTAAGGCATCGATAACGATCACATCCTCTTCAATCTGACCATTGACCATTTTTACTTCATATGAGTAGGTTTTTATCAATTTTGTATGACCTTCGATTTGCTTTTTTATGGCGTTTAGTTGCCCTATACTGGCTTTCTTCTTGTTAGCTGTTTGAGCAAGTATTTGTTGCGTTTCCTGAATTTGCTTTTGGACAGAAGATTTCTCTTTTTCTAACTGACTCTTATTTTTTTGAGCATAAACTTTAGTAACAAAACCTAGTTGTAATGTGATGATAATTAAGTAAAAAAATTTACTTAAAAGCCTCATATTTTGATGGTATATTAAAGGGGAATTTAAGTGGTTTATCTGAAATTTCAACTCTGTTGTGCTGCAAATTTATGCTTGTGACTAATGGACCTTTTTTTGCCTTATACGTTAAATTGATCTGGCATACTTTAGGGAAAAGATAGTCGGAGGTTTCTTTAAATTCACTGTACTTAAGTGTCATGAAATTGCTGGTCGCATTTTCATTTATTAAAACAGTTTCAATTTTCTTATTATCCATCAATACAAAACTTTGAATATCCAGTGGGCCGGACTTTTGCTTCACCAGGTAGTAATTGTTCTCTTTGGCTACTTGGGTATTATCATCTATTGGCCTGGCAAGATTCCCCAAAAGAATGGATTGAATGAGCTCAAAATCTACTTTAAAGTTGAAGTACCGACTGATCTCATCAAAATTAAATATATAGTATTCTTTATCCATACGGTTGATGACAATGGCAGTATCCTTTGTAATCATAACCCGTGTGGCTTCGAGACCAATTGAGGGAGAAACAGAAAACCAAATAAGTGAATCTTTTTTTATTCTGATATGTGCATTGCCATTTACTTGTTTATCACCTTCCGAATATCTTACCTTAGTTTTTGTTAGAAAATAATCAAAGTCAATTTCTTCAATATTTACATTTTCTTTTTTCCCAGATTTAATTCCGACTATATCTTTTTTACACGATGAAAAAAATACAGTAAATACCAGTAGGTATAAAGGCAATTTTCTATTCATAGAGTTTACGGTTTGCAATTTTCTTATCAATTAATTCAGAAGTTTCATCCATGCCTTTTGCTTTCTGCCATTGCTTAACAGCCGAATCAATATCTCCTAATTTAAACAATATATCTCCATAATGTTCGATTATTGTTCCACTGATGTCATCCCCATCTAAGGCTTTTTCAATGTAGATTTTCGCTTCTTTGTATTCGCCTCTCACAAAAAGCACCCAGGCATGCGTATCTAAATAGGTAGAGTTGTCCGGACTTCTTGAAATCAATTTTGTGGACATTTTCTTAGCCAAATCTAGCTTTTCTTTTCTCAAAGACAAGAAATAACTGTAATTATTCAACACATGTTCATTATCAGGATTGTATGCCAGGGCAGATTCGTAAGATTCGTCAGATTTTTTATGCCTTTCTAAGTTGTTATAGACGTCGCCCAATTGGGCATTGAAATATGACTTTAGTTCCTCATTGGAATTAGAAAGCTTTTTACCTCTTTCCAGAACCTCAACAGCGGAATCGTAATTTTTATTGGCCAGATAAGCTGTTCCCAGAAACCAGCAAATTCCTGATTGGTTTGGAAACAATTCTAATGCCTGTTCTCCATTTTTAATGGCTTCGTCATATTTTTCCAGTTTAATTTCCATCTGGAGAACACTTTGCCATGTATTAAAATTGGAAGCTCCAAGTTCCAGCGCTTTTCGGTAAGCTTCAAGAGCCAGTTCGTCTTTTCCTAATTTCATATTAAGATCTCCATTTATCTCAAAAGATCTGGGATCATCCGGATGTGCTATTAATATTTTTTCTCCAAGATTTACAGCTAATCGTTCTAATTCTTCGTTCGGAAATTTTTGAATAAAACCAGCAAGAACCTGGATTTTAGGTTGAATATCCAGCTCAGACATGCCAAAGGCCTTATTTAGATAGATATTTGATTTTTCAGCATTTCCATTCTTTCTGTAGAAATCAGCAAGCATGAGAAGCGCCCGGGCATTGTTAGGATATTTATTTATTAGCTCCTCAAGGTAGGGTATGGCTTTTTCGCTTTGGTTGTTCGATATAAGAATTTCAGTAAGCATGATCACATATCTTGATTCTCCCGGATATGCATCAATTAATTTCTGACCTTCTGCAATGGCCAAATCTAATTTACTTTGCTTCAAATATAATTTTTGCTTTTGGGTAATTACCTGTTCATTTATACCAAATTTCACTTCAATACGATCATATACACTAAGCGCCTTATCATAATTTTCCTGATAGATGTAAATAGCTGCCAGCTCAAAAAGATATTCATTAGATTTTTTGCACTTTTCAATCATATTTTCATATGTGACAGCTGCGTCAGTAAAATTTGATTGCTTTGTATAAATATCTGCAAGTAAGAGGTAAAAATACTTGTTGGTATCATCAAGTTTTATCGCTCTCTGAGCATTAAAAATAGCTTTCTCCTTATCATCGCCTTTCAGGTAAATTTGTGCTATTCTATAATATGCTGTTGCATTGGACGGATCAATTTCAAGTGCTTTTTGATAGAGAACAAATGATTTTGCATAGTCATCCAGGATGTAATACTTTTCAGCTTCAGTATGGTACATCTCTGCCTTTCTTTTATCCTCTTGTGAAACTACTACCGTTGTTTCGGTTTTCGTACGTTTATTTTTATTCTTTTTCTTTCTTTGGGCAAACGCATCAAAGCTTGAAAACAGTGTTACTGCGATCACTAAAAGAAAAGTAATATGTCTGAATGCTCTGAATTGCATATTATTATTTAATCAAAATTGTGATATAGTGTTGTAATCTCCAATACTTAAATCTGTTGCCTTACCTTCAAAAGTAACGAAATTACCCAGCATTGAGTTAGCCAGGTTCGCATTTTTAATTGAGCTATCTTTCTGAATAATAGAATTTTGAATCCTGGACTCGCTAATTTTTGAATTATCTCCTACTGAAACGTATGGTCCGATCACAGCATTATCTATTTCTACATTATCTCCTAAATATATCGGTTCAATCAAAACAGAATTAGTGGATTTAGACGATTTACTTAATAGCATTTTATCTTTCATAAAATTAAAATATGATCTATGCGTTTCAACAGTCGCCTGTTTATTTCCACAATCTAACCAATCATCCACCTGTCCGGGAACAAATTTTGTGCCCTTTTCTTTTAAAGTTTCCAAAGCACGTGTCAGTTGATATTCGCCATCATCTTTTATCTTATTATCGATCAGTACCTTTATTTCATGTTTTAAAAGATCCCCGCTTTTAAAATAATAAATACCTATTATTGCCAAATCAGAAATAAAATCAGTTGGTTTTTCTACAAAATCTTCAATTTCTCCATTGCTATCAAGCTTCACAACTCCAAAAGCAGACGGATCTTCTACTTGATGAACCCAAATTATTCCATCTTGTTCAGAATCAAGCTTAAAATTTGCTTTAAATAACGTATCAGCAAACGCAACTATTGTTTTCCCTTCTAAAATATCTGCGGCACAATAAATGGCATGTGCCGTGCCTAATGGCTCATCCTGATAAAATAAGTGCCCCTTGGCGCCAAGCTTGCTCGCAATACTTAATAATTCCTTTTCAACGGACTCACCAAAGCTTCTTCCAATTACGAAACCGATGTTTTCAATAATATCATCACATACTTCTGCAATGTCATGAACCAACCAATAAACAATTGGCTTACCGACAATAGGAATCAATGGTTTTGGAGTGGTAAGAGTATGAGGCCGCAACCTTTTGCCCATTCCGGCCATGGGAATAATAATATTCATATGATAAATATAACTCGCTAAGCGAAAACTAATTAAGTCAAAAATTTAAACAGGGTCACAAAAGTATGAATTAATTTTTATTTAATTTCAATTTTTTCCATTCACTCATGTAAGCTACTGCTATAAAAATCAGAATTGGTATTTCTTTCAGTAATTGAGATATAATTTTTGAAGAATGTTTTAAGTTCCATCCGATGACAAGTAAGAACAAGGTGAATACGAGGTACAAGCCTATTTTTTTTATATTATAATTTATGGGATAATGCCTTTTCCCGGTGAAATAAGCAAATAAACACATATATAAATAGACAAATAATGTGGTTGCGACACTTCCTTCATAACCAAAATGTGGAATCAATAAAAAGTTCATTGCAACAGTAATAAATGC
This sequence comes from Cyclobacteriaceae bacterium, assembly GCA_030637245.1. Taxonomy (GTDB): domain Bacteria; phylum Bacteroidota; class Bacteroidia; order Cytophagales; family Cyclobacteriaceae; genus JAAUQL01. The sequence continues at coordinate 3,766 of DAOVVI010000035.1, read as the reverse complement.
TGCTGAAACCGAGATCATAGTTCCAAAATAAGTTTTATCTTCAATTTTAAACCAGATTGATAGATTGTAATACAATCCTAAAAATAAACTGGCCATTAAAAGAATTGGTACAATATGCAATGCTGTCCAATAAGCTTCATCCCTGAGAAAAATTAATTTGATGACATCAAGGTTTAGGCTAATTGCCAAAACGGAAAAAAGCCCAAAAATTCCAAAATATAAAAACACATTAGCATAGGTTTCTTTTGAGTCTTTGGATTGCGCCTCTCTGAAGAAAAAAGGTTCGGCCGCATACCTGAATGCCTGAATCGCCAAGGTCATGATCATTGAAATTTTATAACAAGCGCCAAATATTCCCAATGCTTCCTGGTTATTAAAACCCGTATAATATCCATCAGGCAATATTTTTTTAAGCATCATTCTGGAAAACATTTCATTGAAGTTGCCTGCCAATTGAGAAAGCAGAAGTGGAAATGCGTATATAAGCATTGGCTGCAATACCGTGGAATTGATGACTAACTTTGCCTTTTTAATCACTCCATATAAAAGTAGTATATAACAAGCATTTGCGATAAGATTTGAAATAAATACATACTCTACATTATAATCCGGATTATAAACATAACTGATAACTCCCTTTAATTGTGGAAATAATGTTCCTTCCCATATACTTTTACAGAAGTAGAGAAAAAATAAGTTAAGCCCAAGGTTTAGAAAAATATTAACCAGTTTAAAAGTGGCAAATTGTTTGGCTTTTCGTTCATACCTCAATTTAATAAAAGGAATTGCCATCAGTGAGTCAATGGCAATAATTGCTGCAAACCAGTAAACATACCTTTCATGCCCCTGAAATTCAAGCCAATTCACAATTGGAGTAGCTGAACTAACAAGAAAGATTGTTAATAAGACCGTGGTGATAAGTATGGATGAAAACACATTACCGTATATTTCCTGCTCACCGTGTTTCGATTTGGATGTGAAACGAAAATAAGCAGTTTCCATTCCGTAGAGATAAAGCACATTTAAAACAGCAACATAAGAATAGAGTTCTGTAACAATGCCGTATTCTTCAACCTTAAGTATTGCAGTGGAAGTGTAGAAAGGAACTAAAATAAAATTTATTGCCTTGCCAATAATACTGCTTAATCCATAGATAGCCGTCTCACTAGCAAGCTGTTTGAATTTACCCATATGTAAATAAAAAAACGGGGGTCTATTCCCCTTTGAATTCAGGCTTTCTCTTTTCTAAAAATGCAGATGTGCCCTCTTTAAAATCTCCGGATTTACAACAATTGGCAAAACTATTTGCTTCAATTTGATAGCCATCTTCTTCCTTGGAAAAAGTTGCATTAACACAATTTATCACCATTCCTATTGAAAGTGGTGCATTTTTGAAGATTTTATGTAAAATTTTCCTTGCTTTTTCCATCCCTTCTTCTTTAGTAGAAACCAGGTGATTCACTAATCCTGCAGAAAGGGCTTCCTCTGCTCCTATCATTTCTCCGGTCAACATCATCTCCAATGCTTTTCCTTTCCCAACAATTTGCGTAAGTCTTTGTGTTCCGCCATAAGCAGGCAATATTCCAAGGCTAACTTCTGGCTGGCCAAAGAATGCATTTTCTGTTCCAATTCGCATGTGACATGCCATTGCTAATTCACAGCCACCACCCAGAGCATAACCGTTTACAACAGCTATTACGGGTTTAAGACAATTTTCAATTAAGGCATAAATCTCCTGTCCTCTTTCTGAAAATTTTCTTCCATTCAATTCATTAAGTTCCGTAAATTCAGATATGTCCGCCCCCGCTACAAAAGCCTTTTTACTGGAACCTGTAATGATAACTCCTTTGACATTAGGTTCATCATAAGCATTTTCAATACAGCGCTTCAATTCTGATAATGTTGTAGCATTTAATGCATTTAACTTTTCAGGGCGGTTAACCGTAATAGTTAAGATTCCGTCTTCCTGGGACTCAATGAGATTTTTGTAGTTTGACATGATATATCAGGCAAGTTTAAAACAAATATAGCTGTGGAATTTATATTCTCAAATATGAAAAATGTCATATAAACTTTCATGAGCTTTTAAATGTAATTTCTATTAGTCTATTTTGCACTTCAATTTTGCAATAATTTATTTATAATTATATTTGCAATCACAAAAAATAAACAAAAAATATTAAAAATGTCATATTTATTTACATCTGAATCAGTTTCAGAAGGTCATCCTGATAAAGTATCTGACCAAATATCTGATGCAATACTTGATCATCTCATAGCGGCTGATCCGGAATCAAAAGTTGCAGTCGAAACTTTAGTAACTACTGGTTTAACGGTAATTAGTGGAGAAGTAAAGACAAATGCATACATTGACGTTCAGCAAGTTGCCCGTCAAACTATCGAAAAAATCGGATATACTAAAGGGGACTACATGTTTGATGCGCACTCATGTGGTGTGATTTCAGCGATTCATGAGCAATCGCCTGATATAAACCAGGGTGTTGAAAGGCAGGAAGAAATGGAACAGGGCGCCGGTGATCAGGGAATGATGTTTGGTTATGCTACAAATGAGACAGAAAATTACATGCCTCTTCCATTGGATTTGTCGCACATGATCTTGATTGAACTTGCAAAAATCAGAAGAGAAGGCAAGATCATGACCTATTTGAGGCCAGATGCAAAATCTCAGGTAACTATAAAATATGACGATAATAATAAACCTGTAAAAGTGGATACTATAGTAGTATCTACTCAACACGATGATTTTGATGAAGAAGTCGCTATGCTTGCTAAAATCAAGCAAGACGTAGTTGATATTCTAATTCCTCAAATAAAAAGACAACTTTCACCTGAGCTTCAATCTCTTTTTGGAGATGATATTATTTACCATGTAAATCCGACCGGTAAATTTGTTATAGGCGGGCCACATGGAGATACTGGACTAACAGGAAGAAAAATAATCGTTGATACATATGGTGGAAAAGGCGCCCATGGTGGTGGAGCATTTTCTGGCAAGGATCCTTCGAAGGTTGACAGATCTGCAGCCTATGCAACAAGGCACATTGCAAAAAATCTGGTGGCTGCCGGTGTAGCTGATGAAGTTTTAGTACAGGTATCTTATGCAATTGGTGTAGCAAAGCCAATGGGAATTTATGTAAACACGTATGGAACTTCAAAGGTAAATCTGTCCGATCCCGATATTGCCGAAAAGGTAGGAGAAATATTTGATTTGAGGCCTGCGGCAATTATTAAAAGGTTAAAACTTAAGGAACCCATTTATTCTCATACTGCATCTTATGGACATATGGGCAGAAAGCCTGAAGAGATTGAATTAACTTTTCAAGTAAATGGAACATCATTAACTAAAACAGTTGAGACATTTACCTGGGAAAAATTGGATTATATCGATCGTGTGAAGGAAGCATTTGGAATCTAGATCAAGAAATTTATATAAATAAAAAGGGGCTTTTAAGCCCCTTTTTTAATGTGCAGTAATTTTATCTTTGTGTTTAATAATTTGTTTTTTTAATGCTTCTACCGCAAGATCGGAAGCTTCCTCAAAAGTTTTGGCCCGTTCCTTTGCAAATAGCTGATTTCTTGGAATATTCAATTTAATTTCAATTATTTTATTCTCCATATTGTTATCCTTATCGAGTCGCATACAGACTTCCCCGTCAATAATTATGTCAAAAAACCTATCCAGCTCATCTGCTTGTTTCTGAATAAACGTAATCAAACTCTGATCAGCGATGAATCGAATGGAATG
>DAOVVI010000527.1 GCA_030637245.1 Cyclobacteriaceae bacterium | reverse complement strand
CCATTTTTCCCAAGGATTACCGGAGTTCCAAGATAGCAGTTGTTTATACCGTACTCACCATCTAATTGCACACAAACCGGGAACACTCGTTTCTGATCCTTTACAATAGATTCAGCCATTTGAGCTGCTGCAGCGCCCGGTGCATACCAGGCTGATGTCCCCATCAATTTCACCAATTCTCCTCCACCCTTTTTTGTTCTTTGAACAATGGCTTCCAGCGAATCCTTATCAATCAATTCCGTTACAGGAATACCTGCTACTGTGGTATATCTTGGAAGCGGAACCATTGTATCTCCATGACCACCCATTAGCACAGTCTGAATATCTTTTGGTGAAACATTAAGCGCTTCAGCCAAAAAAGCTCTAAACCTTGCAGTGTCCAGAATACCGGCCATACCCATCAATTTAGTTCTTGGGAATTTGGATACAAGATGGGCCTGGTAGGTCATCACATCTAATGGATTGGATACAACAATTATGATAGCGTCCGGGGAGTGTTTTATCACATTTTCTGTTACAGATTTCACGATACCGGCATTGGTTTCGATCAAATCATCACGGCTCATGCCCGGTTTTCGTGGTAGTCCTGAGGTGATAATTACAACTTCAGATCCGGCAGTCTTTGAGTAATCATTTGTGACTCCAATTGTTCTCGTGTCATACAGATTTATTGGCGATTTCTGCCAGATATCAAGCGCTTTTCCTTCTGCCAATCCTTCCTTGATGTCAACAACAACTACATCGTTTGCGATTTCTCGGTAGGCTAAAACATCTGCGCAAGTTGCGCCTACATTACCTGCTCCTACAACTGTTATTTTCATAATATTTTATTTTTTAAATGTGGAAAAAAGTTCATTAAATGAAGTGGCAAGATACCAAATAAGGGAGATAAAGGAAAGAAACCCGCCCTAATAGATGAAGAATTTATGAAATAATTGAAATGACTAATTTTTGTAAACCTGGCTTAAATTGAAAAGGCCAAATGAAGATTTATATCCTTTAAAAAGCTTGATCATAAAGTCATTGAACAATTCCGTTAATGACTCCAGCATTTTTGTTTTAATCACAGGATGCCCCAGGAAAATTTCATGCATATTTACTTTGGGCAAAACGTACAATTCGGCTCTTTCAGAATAAATTATAGATGTATAAATCCGGTTTGACTCTGTCAATAATGCGCTTTCACCAAAAGCGCTACCCGATTTGATAATGTTAAGCATTTCAAATTCATCCTCTATATCGATATTGATAGAAACCTTTCCGCTTTTTACAAGGTACAATGCATTCCCCGGGTCATTCCTAAAAAATACAACTTCATTCATTTTGTATTCTCGCAGATAGAAGTATGGCAGGAAATGAGACATCTCCTTGTAATTCAACCGCTCAAAAAGTTTGATTCTCGATAGAAACCGAAAGGTGTTAAGTTCTTTGGATGTATATGACTTCTTAAATGGATTTATCATTATCGTAACTGTTACTGATCTTATAGGCTATCCTGGTTTGATTGGTAATTTTATATCGATCGTCAATCCTGTGACCTATAACCCAAACGAGATTTTCACCGGATATAAGCGCCAGTACTTGTTCTTTCAAGTTTAATGGAATTTTCTCATCAATCATAAAATCACTTAGTTTTTTTTTGTGCTTCATCCCCAATGGCTGAAACCGGTCGCCATGCTTCCATTTTCTTATAGTCAATGGAAACTCAAGCTTTTCAAAATCCAGAAAGACTATGTTTTTATTTTCACTAAACTCTACTTTTTCGGGGTCTGCTTTTTCAAAGGTCAATTTATTTTTAAATACCTCGATACACTTTGTATTATGCTCAATAAAAGCTTCACTTAGCTTATCTTTTTTTATTTTTGAAATATACAGGAATTGCCTGTCAATTACGAGATGCCATTCATGGGAATAAAAGGATTTTCCGGGTTGCCGGTCCATTACCAATAAAATATCCTTTACCTGGTGATAATTAAATCCATATTCCTCAAGTATTTCGAATAAAATTATCCCGGCTTCTTCGATCGATTTTAATCTGTCTTTTTCAATTCTGACTCCTTCACCGGTTTTCTCAATGAGTTTCTCTTTTTGCTGGTTAACTGCCCTCTTGTAGATCCGCTCGGCAGAACTTATTTTTTCCAAAGATTGAGAAAAGGTATCTTCCAGTTTTGGATTTATTTTTTTTAACTCCGGCACTACTTTATGCCTGATCAGGTTGCGATGATATTTGAGCGAGCTATTAGATCTGTCTTCACGCCAGGTAATATTATTTGCTTGCACAAAGTCGAAAATCATATCTCTGGTAGCAAACATCAAAGGTCGGATATATT
>DAOVVI010000459.1 GCA_030637245.1 Cyclobacteriaceae bacterium | reverse complement strand
GCGGCATCGGAATGTAAAAATTTCTCTATCTCATATTTATATGTCGATAATACCATGCAATTTTTAAGTTCGATGTGCTGCCAGACTAAAGATTTTGTTTTTTGAACAAACTTTTATTTTAGGTAATTTACAATTGGATTTTAAATTGTGCATGAATATCCAACAGTCGGGAAATGATTCATTATATAAGTCAAAAATAATTTTCATTAAATGAAAAGTCTGAAAATAGCCACAGCTCAATTCGAGCCTAAAGATGGAGATAAAACCATCAATCTTTCTGTAATTGACGCCCTGGCTGGAAAAGCTAAAGAACAGGGTGCGGATGTGGTAAGTTTTCATGAAATGTGTGTCTCAGCATATACCTTTTTTAAAAACCTGAATAAGAAAGAGGCATTCGATATGGCAGAGGAAATCCCAAATGGAGAAAGTACTAAAAGTCTGATTCGAATGGCAAAAAAGCATGATATTTCCATACTGGCTGGATTGCCTGAAAAAGAAAATCAACTTCTTTACAACACATACATCTGTGTGGATAAAAACGGACTAGTCGCCAAATTCAGGAAGCTGCATCCTTTCATCAGCCAGTATATGTCTCCCGGTAATAATTATGCAGTCTTCGAACTTCTTGGTTGGAAATGTGGCATTCTTATCTGCTATGACAACAATGTAATTGAAAATGTCAGAGCCACCACGCTACTCGGAGCGGAGGTTATTTTTGCACCGCATGTTACGGGCTGTACACCCTCTGCAATGCCCGGAAGAGGTTATGTGAAGGCTTCTTTCTGGCATAATAGACTAGAAGATCCATTGTCCCTCAGACAGGAATTTGACGGTCCAAAAGGCCGGGGCTGGCTGATGCGATGGCTCCCTGCCAGGGCTTATGACAATGGGGTTTATTACGTTTTTAACAATCCCATTGGTTTTGACGGGGAGCACCTAAAAAATGGTAATTCCATGATTATTGATCCGTATGGGGAAGTATTATCTGAAGTAAGAAGTTTTGAAAACGACGTCACTGTGGCCACACTTACCAGAGATAAACTTACCCTGGCGGGCGGTTACCGTTATCGAAATGCCAGAAGGCCGGAATTATACGGTGATATTTTGGGAAAACCACATAATCCGACGTTACATCCGGTCTGGATGGAGCAGAAATGAATATAGGCTCTTAGGTCACCACTTTTACCAACTCCGAAAAAACGGGGTTGGCTATATTATTCGGATTGGAAGTTATTTTTCAGGGTTTGAGTATGTCAATGACACTGGTCACTGGTGCTAGGTACTAGAAGCTAGAGGCTTGCCCCAGTGGTTAGAAGCCAGTAGCTGGAGAGCCTCAATACAACTCATACTCCAGCAACCTACACTCAATCTTTCCATTATAGAAGGGGAGGCGTCTTTTCGTTCGCAATCCTACTTTTTTTGCTAATTCCAGGTTGCCGGTAAAAATATACCCAAAATATCCATTGCACTTTTGCTTTAAAAAATCTCCGATGAGCTTATATGATTTTTCCAATTGAGCAATTTCTCCCATTCGTTCACCATATTCCGGATTAAAAACAACAACTCCTTTTCCAGCAGGAATCAATGTTTCTTCAAATTCACAAACTTGAAAGTCAATCAAATGGTCAACTCCCGCATACTTGGCATTTTCTCTCGCAGTGCTTACGGCCTTACGGCTAATATCTGATGCAATGATTTTGAAATCCAGGGTATTTGTTTCCTTCTCACTTTCTATTTCATTTTTTATTTTCTTCCAGTCAGCGGAGTTATAAGATTTCAAATGCTGAAAAGAATAATTTGTCCTGAATTTTCCTGGAAAATTCCCAATCGCTATCAGAGCAGCTTCTATTGCCAGCGTCCCGCTACCGCACATCGGATTCACAAAATGAGATTTTACATCCCAATTACTTTCCTGAATAATAGCCGCTGCCAGGTTTTCCATAAGAGGCGCTTCTCCTGGATTTTTACGATATCCGTGTTTTGCAATTGATTGTCCGGAAGTGTCAATAAAAAGCTCAACATCTTCATTCATCCAAAACATAAAAACTACTGCCTGATCTTTACTTGAACCGGTATCTGGCCTTTTGTCCATTTTTTCCATGAACCGATCCGCGATGGCGTCTTTAAGCTTTAAGTTCCCAAACCTCGTATCTCTTATGAATTTATTCTTTATAAATGAATCAATGCTAAAATATCCATCCACATTTAGTATTTCTTCCCAAGGAATTTTCCTGGCATTTTTATATAAATGATTGGGATGAATGGCACGAAATGATGCGATGTGCCATAACACCCGATTTGCACAACGAAGTTTATAATTTAACTTCATCGCATCATTAAAAGTACCGGAAATAATAACCGCCTTTGGGTCAGATTTCACAATCTCAAAACCCAATTTCTCCAACTCATGAGTCAATGCGATATTTAGCCCCGGAGAGCAACTGACAACTATTTTGTTATTAGAATTAAAATCCATACAAATGAAAAAAGGGGCTAAATGCCCCTAAATATATTCAATTAAACTTTATGATTTTTACGACGTAACTGCTGCAGTAAAATAATCTCTGTTCATACGCGCTATATTTGATAGATCTATACCTTTTGGACATTCTTCGGCACATGCGCCAGTATTTGTGCAAGCTCCGAATCCTTCTTTATCCATCTGCTCTACCATAGCTAAAGCCCTCTTTTCCCGCTCAACCTGACCTTGCGGCAATAAGGCTAATTGAGATATTTTAGCACTAACAAAGAGCATTGGCCATGGTAGAGCAGATGGACAAGGAAGGGTTTGGCGCTTGTACTAACACAGGAGCATGCGCAGTGGAATGTCCGAAAGGAATTGATTTGTCAAATATTGCACGCATG
>DAOVVI010000465.1 GCA_030637245.1 Cyclobacteriaceae bacterium | reverse complement strand
AGAACCATTATTAAAAAGTCTGACAAATGAAAAGTGTATTGAAATTTTAACTAAAACAAAAGAGTTGCAAAAATGGATAAAGCGGAAGCTATAAATAAGGTTAAAAAATATACAGCATTACTAAGGGATTATATTGATTTGGAAAAGGTATATCTTTTTGGTTCTTATGCAAAAGGCAATTTTCGAGGTGATAGTGATATAGATGTAGCAATTGTTGTAAAGAAGGTAGAAGGTGATTTTTTTTCAATAAATCCTTTATTATGGAAATTACGTCGGCAGATTGATGACAGGATTGAACCAATAATAATTGAGAGAGAGAAGGATTTCGCTGGTTTTCTAACTATAATCCAAAAAGACGGAATTGAGATACAATAACTACGACTTAGCAAAACTAGCAACATTACAAATAGCGGTGAAGTGATGATTCAGAATGTATTTCTCCTTTTACGGCCTTGTATCGGTTTGTTACGAAATCACTCATCATCTGCTTCAAGCCATTTTGCCACATGTTAATATTTATCTACCTCACTTCATTAGGATTCCTGATTACCTCATTAGAAGCAAGTACACGTTTCTTAATTTCATTCAAAGATAATATTTCATTGGCATATTTTCTTCCCACTTTGTTGTTATGATAATCCATCTTTCGCTCATTTTCAGTATTGTTAGGAATGGTTTCGTGGGCGTCCGTAATTTCTTTCGCGAGATCAGCCCCAAATTCGCGGGTTAAATGATAACTCCAATAAATGTGTTTGTAGGCGTCTTCAGGAAATGAAGCATTTTTGCTTAATTCAAATTCAGAAAGTCTTTTTGCATCCCTTGTAATTTTAATCAGCGCCGGAACCTTGCTTGGGTGATTCGCAATAATTTCAGCTTCCTTTTCAGCAAGATCCAATTCAAATTCCTTTGCGGCTTCCAAAATATCCCTATCGTCAAATTTCAGATATGTCCAGGATTCAATTCGTTCAGTATATAGCCCGACTTTCACTTCTTTTTCATCTATTCCCAAAAGTACATCTGTCGTTATTTCCAGGTCGATGGGCGTCTTATTCTCCCGGAAAAGTGTTTTCACTTCAGCTAATATTTCCCTTGCAGATTCTTCCGGATTTTTAAGATACAAGGGTATCCTGCTTTTCAGATATCCATTTTCTAATTTTCCAAATGGTTTTTTTGTAGAATTTTCTTCCGGCTCAATAAACAATGCAAAATCCTTAAGAGTGAAAAAGAATGACGGATTGTTAAAATCAGCAAACCGAACTGTAATGGAATTAGCATTAAATCGGGCTTTAAATGATTCTTTGGCATACATTTTTTTTGTCAGATGAAAATCCAGGTCGATTTCAGTGACTGCGCAACTGTTATAGGAGTTAAGTAATATATTTTTATAATTAAAATTTTCAATCATTATCCCCTTTTGTTCCAATCGTGGTTTGAGTTCAGCAACAGCTTTTACAGCTAATTTTTTTAGTACGTAATTAGCGCTGAAATAAACTATAAGAAATAGAACGAAAAAAAATATTGCTGTTTTAATAAGTGTTTTCAAAGCTAATGATGATAAAAGTTGAAGATCTCAGGATAAATAATTTTATTGATCCTAAAATTAAAGAATTTGAATAAAGGAATAAATAATGAGCCAAGGAAAAGTAAAATGGGGTGTAATTAGTACGGCCAAAATTGGAATTGAAAAAGTAATTCCAGCCATGCAACAAGGTGTTAACCTGGAAATTATTGGAATTGCATCTAGGAATGAAAATGACGCAAAAGTTGCGGCGGATAAATTGGGCATTCCAAGGTTTTATGGAAGTTATGAGGCATTATTGGGTGATCCTGAGATTGAATCCATATACATTCCGCTTCCAAATCATATGCATTATGAATGGACAAAAAAGGCAATCGAAAAAGGAAAGCATGTATTGTGTGAAAAACCGTTGACTTTGAAGAAAGAGGATATTATGGAATTGATATCTTTGAGAAATAAGTACAATGTGAAGGTTGGCGAAGCTTTTATGGTTCATACCCATCCTCAATGGGTAGATACTGCCAGGCGAGTCAGGAATGGAGAATTAGGAAAATTAAGAGCTATCCAGGGATTTTTTAGTTACTATAAAACAGATCCTGGTAACATCAGAAATATCCTGGAATATGGAGGTGGTGCAATGTGGGATATTGGTTGCTATCCCATCCACACATCCAGATTTGTATTTAATGAGGAGCCGCTCAGGGTTTTTTCACTAATTGATCGAGATCCTGATTTAATGATTGACCGGCTAGTTTCAGTAATTTTGGATTTCCCTTCTGGTCAATGCGTTTTTACAGTCAGCACACAATTGGTTTCTCACCAAAGGATGATATTCTTTGGCGAGGAAAAAAAGATTGAAATAGAAATCCCATTTAATGCTCCTAATGACCGAAAATGTAGAATCTATTCCGATGATGGTGACCTTTTTCAGACCAGCAGACAAGAAATTTCTTTTGATGTCTGTGATCAATATAAGATTCAGGGAGAGGTATTTTCAAAGGCAATATTATCCGATCTGGAGGTTCCGGTATCACTTGAGGATGCTTACAAAAATATTTCGGTAATAGAAGCTATTTTCAAATCAGAGAAAACAGGCTCATGGGTTAGTCTATGAATGTATATATCCGGGAGGTAACTACTCTGGTCTCCGTTCAAAAATTTATTGTTTAAAGGTTCATGATTTACAAGTTAAGCATTGAAATTAGCCGGAAAAGAATGAAAACCTTCGGCGAATTGGAAATTGACTTTTACCAGTATGTTGTTCGGATTTGTTGTTTGTTGCCAGCTAACGGTT
>DAOVVI010000174.1 GCA_030637245.1 Cyclobacteriaceae bacterium | reverse complement strand
TGATTAAGTATGCTCATTTTCCTGGTTCCCATTGCCTGACAGGTGGAGTTATTAAAATCCGGAACGGATATGAACTAATGGATCGCATTACCTCCCATCACTACATCCTACTTTATGGAAATCAGATAAGAAATATTCATCTTATAGCTAAAATCTTTGATAGCGAATATGAAATAATTTAAGGACTGTTTATTTTCATACATCTAAGGTAACTGTTGTGATAATTTAATTTGTTGACGCTGTACATTTAAATAATGAATAATTTATAACAAATGAAGAAGCTTAATATTGGAATGATAGGCTTTGGGTTTATGGGAAAGGCTCACAGCAATGCTTTTAAAAGTGCGCCCAATTTTTTTGATCTTCCATATGAACCAAAATTGAAAGTTGTTTGTGGAAGACATAAAGAACCTTTACAAGACTTTGCAAATAAATGGGAGTGGGAAGAAATTGAAACTGACTGGAGTAACGTACTTGAGAGAGATGATATAGATATAATTGATATTTGTGTGCCTACTCATCTGCATCATGAAATTGCCATCGCTGCTTCAAAAGCAGGAAAGCATATATTTTGTGAAAAACCACATGCTTTAAACTTTGAACAGTCAAAAGAAATGTATGAGGCTGTAATAGTAAGTGGTGTTAAGCATTACCTGAATCACAATTACCGAAAATGCCCTGCTGTAATGCTTGCCAAACAGTTTATTGATGAAGGCAAAATTGGCCGAATATTTCAGTGGAGAGGCGCCTATTTGCAGGATTGGATCATTGATCCGAATTTCCCCCTTACCTGGCATCTTCGAAAAGAAACAGCTGGTGCAGGTCCTCAGAACGATTTAAATTCTCATAGTGTAGATCTTGCACGCTATCTGGTTGGGGAAATTAAGTCTGTAATGGGACTGACAACAACTTTCATAAAAGAGAGGCCTTTGGCGGAAGGTGTAGAAGAAAAGGCATTTTCTGCTACATCCACCAGTAAAAAAATGGGAAAGGTAACTGTAGATGATGCAGCTTCTATGTTAGTCGAATTTGAAAATGGAGCAATTGGATCCTTTGAAGCATCGCGATTTGCAAATGGCAGAAAAAATTATAATTCCTTTGAGATATATGGTGATAAAGGGAGCCTTATTTTTAATTTGGAAAGAATGAACGAAATCCAGTTTTTTTCTAAAGAAGATCCCTCCTATGCCCAGGGATTTCGAACTATTTTAGTTACGGAAGCCGAGCATCCATATATCAAAAACTGGTGGCCTCCGGGACATATCATAGGTTATGAGCATGAATTTATCCATTCTGTTGTTGAGTTTATAAATTCGTTTGCAGAAAATAAATTAGCCGAACCCAATTTCTATGATGGCATGAAAGTCATGCAGGTACTTGAAGCAGGTCTTGAGTCATCACGTACAGGTAAAAAAATCATTTTATCCGAATAGAATATAATGCAAGAAAATATTATTCATCTAAAAAAAATGAAAAATGAAAATAGGTATAGACAGTTATTCTTTTCATAGATTCTTTGGTGAAGTATATCCACATCAAAAAGAACCTTCAGAAAAAATAAGTTATATAGACTTTCTGGAAATAGCCAAACAAATGAATGTAGACGGTGTATGTCTTGAATCTTGTTTCTTTACCGATTATAGTAAAGAATATTTAAGCCAAATAAAAAACATACTCGATACCAATAATTTTGATCGCGTATGGGCGTGGGGGCATCCGGATGGATTAGAAGGAGGTAAAAACGAAAAAGAATTTGATGAAATGCTGCAATCATTCGAGTATGCCAAACATATTGGCGCAAAGGTTATGAGAGTGGTTGGGAGTAGTTTAATGTTTCGTCATGAACCACATGAACCGCAACTAGAGCGTCTGGCAAGTATGTTTAAAAAAGCTGCGGTAACTGCTAAGCAATATGATATAAAGATGGCTATTGAAAATCATATTGATTTTAACTCAGATGAAATATTATGGTTATTACAAGAAGTGAACTCCCCATATTTAGGTGTCAATCTTGATACGGCAAACTTCATAAGGGTATTAGACGATCCGGTTAAAGCAACGGAAAAATTAGCTCCTTATGTATATGCCACCCACGTAAAAGATGTAGCAGTTCAAACTAATGTGCCGGCTGACACATGGCATTTCTTTGCCAGTGTTCCGGCAGGAAAGGGACTGGTAGATATAAAAAGTATTGCAAGAATTTTAAAAAATGCCAATTATGAAGGATTTCTGGCAGTAGAGATCGATTCATTGCACCCGGATTATGAGGGCGATGATATAAATGTGGTTAAACAAAGCCTGGATTATTTGAGGAAATTATAATTGCTGATAAGTATAATTCAATATGGAGCAATTATCCTGGTTTTCCTGGATCATTGATATCATTTTGATACTATTCTATTATGGCTAATTCTTAATACAGCCGGACAGATTAGCTTTTTAAATTAGGCGATACTTTTTATTTATTTCAGGAACGATAGTGGTTAGACCCTTATATTTTAATTTAGCTATTTTACTGTTTAGTTCATCTAAAGAAATTGTATTAAAATCGAATAAACCAAAATGATGTGGTATTAAGTAACTTATCTTTGCCTCCATGCAAAGTTTAGAGGCTTCCTCAAATGTGAAATTTCCCGGCACACCTCTGGATCTTCTGGTTTCATCTCTTCCGTTTACCGGAAGAAATGCTACATCAATCTTGTATTTCTGCAAATTTTCCAGGAGTCCACAATAGGGAACACAATCGCCACTGTGATAGATTGTTATATTTTTAAATTTTATTATGTAGCCTAAATATAAATGATTCCCTTCCGCATCTACTTCCAGAGATTCATGAGCAGAAGGAATAGCTTTAACACTAATCTTATCATTCAGATTAACAACTTCTTCATTATTAATTGTAATCAAGTCTTCTTCTTTTGTGCCAAATTCTATTATGTACTTTTCCCAGGCTCTTGGAAACAAACATTTACATCCAGGATTATTAGCCAAAACAGGCATAATAGTTTCTGCATCCATATGATCGGTATGACGATGAGTGCATAATATATAATTTACATTCCTTGCTTCATCGGATTTCATAGGCGGTATCATCATCCGAATATGCGGGAACTCTGATGATTTGTATTTTTTTGCCAATGAATCTGAAAGATAGGGGTCTATTAGAATACTGAATTTCCCAAATCGAAAAGCAAATCCTGCCTGACCTAACCACCATACGTTTAGTTCATCCGACCGATCCGCTGATAATAGATCATTTGCAAGTGATAGATCTCGCTTTATAGTAATGATTTCTGCCATTACCAGAAATATGATTTTGCTTGCATATAATAGCGATTACAGATTATTTGCTACTTCTTTATCAATCATTAGGCAATTTTTTTACGCTTCCTCAATCACAATTTTCTCGTCTTTGTAAAAAATCCTTGCAGGGAATCCTTCTTCAGAAATGTCACCATAATTATGACCGGCATCTCCGGGATATACGCAAAATGAGATAAGGGGAACATTCCCTGTATTTATAGAACGATGAGCCCAATAAGGTGGGACATATACCATCCTTCCTTTCATCATTTTCTCTGCTTTCCATTCTCCATCGGGTGTTTTCATCATCATATAACCTTCCCCTTTCAAACAGAGATATATTTCACCTGTTTCTAATATTGTATGGTAATGACCTTTGGTCATATAATATTCATCTCCTACCTTTCCGGGTTGAAGAGTACTGATGCAGTACATTAAATGACCGTATTCTTCAGGTACAGGAACCTCAAAAACTTCATAGTGAAGAGGATTTGATTCTGCTTCTATCAGTTGCTGCAAGGCATCTTCATTTTCATAATAGCCTAGCATATCTGAAGCATTTCGTACCAGATGATTAGTTGGATTATGCATAATCCCATTTTCCAGGTCAATATCTACTCCAAAGGGTTGTATAAATTGTGTTGTATCTTTTATGTTCATTTTTAAAATGTTAGTAGTGTATTCCGTTCTGGAAATAGTTTATTTATTGATCAACCCACAATACGTTACCTCACACTGGCTGCAATTTTTGATAATTCATCGAAAACAGGACCTTTAGTAGGAATATCAATGTCAAATACTTCTGCAATTACGTGTGTCCATCCATGAATAAAATAAATCCACCCATCTTCAATCTGCAGTTTATCATCTTTTTCTTTTGCTAAGCTGGCTTGATCAAGGAAAATCAGATCTCCTCTATAGTTGAAATCCCAGGCTATACCTTTTTGAGGGAATGATACCTCATCGACGGTGAATGGAGAGCCCGGAGCATCTTTTCCAAGACCCGTTGCATTTATTACCAATGAACCCGGCTTTAATTTTTCACAAAGCTTTTGGTTAATGTCACAGTTGTTGATTGTGGAATAATATTCAACCGGAATATCGGCACCAATTTTACGATGAATTTCTTTGATTTTTTTGATCTTCCCTTCACTTCTGTTTGCTACAATAATTTTGGAAGGTCTGTTTTCACCAAATTCTTTTTTCAACATATGCCATGATATAGCAACGCCCGATCCTCCTGCGCCAATTATAAATGCTTCTGCTCTCGTATTTTTCCAATAGTTCTCCGGTAAAAATGCATCTAATGACAAACCACTTGTAATGGGATCTTTGGCATGACCAATAAGTTTCCCGTCGCGTTTGGAAATACTACTAATTTCATCCATTAGCTCAGCATATTCATCCAATTTATCAAACTGATCTTTACATACTCGTAGCAGATCCATTTTATGAGTGGTAACCAGAGCGCCCAACGACAATTCATCATTCTTGATAAATTCTACTGCTTCGCGATATTTTTCGGATTCGTCATGAACTATAAAATCGATGCCCTTGATCTCAACATCACCCAGTTTAAGATATTTAGCCCATTTGGGGAATACTTTCATAATTGATGAACTAGCGGTTGTAACACCAATAAAATACATCGTTCTTTTTTTTGCCTTTTGATACATTCTTAGTTTCTTCTTAAATTTTAATATTGTTTTTGACAAGTTTAATCATCAATGAATGATGTGTTCTGAAAGCAGACATTCATTTTGTTATTAAATAGCATTAATGATTTTTGAGTACTTCGAAATTCTTTCAGGGTATAAATATTTAGTTTTATTTAAATTTGGTGAGATTGTTTCTCCAAGACTTATCCATTTTTTAGCTGTTTGGTTGAGATTGGTAAAAAGCCCTGCACCATATCCAGCTAATAGTGCAGCTCCAAGTGGGGCTCCTTCCTCACGTTTTACCTTGACTACCGGAATACCCAGTACGTCGGCTTTTATATGATTCCATTCCCTGCTTTGACTCCCTCCGCCAATGATTCGTATTTCGGAAGGTGAAAAAT
>DAOVVI010000217.1 GCA_030637245.1 Cyclobacteriaceae bacterium | reverse complement strand
TTCGATTTGAATGGAATCATCAATTTCAGGATATGCATAAACAGATGCAAAAGATGTGTGCCTTCTACCGCCGGAGTCAAATGGAGAAATCCGTACCAACCTGTGCACCCCGATTTCAGATTTTAAATATCCATAAGCGAAATCACCCTCTATCTCCAAAGTTACTGACTTGATACCAGCGGTATCACCCGGTTGATAATTGAGTTGGCGTACTTTCATGTTGTTTTTTTCTCCCCACATAATATACATACGCATCAGCATCTCGGCCCAATCCTGGCTTTCGGTTCCACCTGCCCCTGGGTTTATTTCCAATACAGCATTGAGCTGGTCCTCTTCATTGCTTAGCATTTTCCTGAATTCGAGTTCTTCAAGAATTTTCATTGCACCTTCGAACTCCTTGTCAATTTCTTTTTCTTCTACTTCACCTTCGGAGTAAAATTCATATAGCGTTTCCAGATCCTCGTATACGGTGTTGAGCTGCGCAAAACTATCTGTCCAGACTTTCTTGGATTTTATGACTTTCATGATTTTCTCAGCTTCTTTGGGATCATCCCAAAACCCAGGCTGAGTTGTCAGGCTTTCTTCTTCTTCGATTTCTAATATTTTGTTATCGTAGTCAAAGATACCTCCTCAAGGCATTAACACGAGCCTTTAGATCTTTCAATTGATCTGTTGTCATTTTGTTATAATTTAAATTGTGCTATTATTATGTTAGAGAATAAGATTACTGAAGTCTGAAGACCGAAGTCTGTACATTCAATCATTTCTGATTTATAAATCATTTTTCCATTTACTCATTCCTTTTTTTCTTCCCTCTTCCTTCGGTCGCCAAAGGCCAACTTCGGTCTTCCGGCTCCGGACTTTTTACCTTTCCATCAAATTCATATATCTAATACGATACTTACCACCCAGCTTTACCTTTTTGGGCGAAAGTAATTTTAATATGGTTCCACCTAGAAAAATCAAGCCTCCCGCAATCCAAACATCCTGATTAAAAGAAGCCTCCTCGCCACGAACTACCACCTGGTTGAATTGATCAACGGCAATATATCCAATTCCCACAATCTGTGCGAACGTTCCAATTCTCTGATAATTAATTCTAGTAAATCTATGGCCTTTAATATTAATCTGGCTAATCTCATGATATAAGATCTCGTTATAATGAAATTCTATCGATGAGTCATTTAGGGCTACAATATGATCTGTTCTGAAAAAATCTTCACCTTTCAGCTTATAACTAATATTATCTCCCGAACTGTATTTTATCTGCTTATCTGTAAGTGTTTTTTCTACAATTATATATTCTCTTTGTGCTTTAATCTGATGAAGCAAGCCAACAGAAATAAGCAGAAATAAAAATAAAAAAGTCATGAATCTGGCTGCCATTGTAGTAAAAACTATTACATATCGCCTAAAGCACTGCAAGTTTTTATTGCTTTCCAATCGAAGCAAAAATAGCAAGGATTTTATTCGGTTTTAGAATAATTGAGTGAAATTTTTCAGGATCTGCTTATAGTCCACTGACTGATCATACCTCCACAGCTGCATAACATAGCTTTGCAACTGCAACATCAATTTATTCAATATCTAAATTGATGGATCATGTAGGAATATTTGGCAACAAGAAGGTCAGTATCTCAAAGAAATGGCAGTAATTCATCTGCTAATTCAACAAAGTCATTAGCCCCCAAACTTTCGCTTTTATAGCTAAAAATATTTTGAGCATTCTCGAAGGCCTCGGCTAATACGACGGTATTCCTGATCGTATGATTCATTTGGTTACCATTATACTGTTGCTTTGTATTTTGAATCGTTTCTTTATGAAGAATGGAACGTATATTTACCTGATTAAATATAACCTTGAATGGAATGGCATTTTCATTTGCAAAGTTTATTATATGGTCAACTCCATGTATTGAAAATATTTCAGGTTTGGCTGGAATAAGGATTAAATTACTGCTGTGAAGCGCATTAATTGTAAGGAGGTTAAATGAAGGAGGGCAATCGATAATAATCAGGTCATATTTACTTTTTAAAGGAAGTAAAATTTCTTTCAAAACAAATTCAGCGCGGAGGGTATCGTGCAATTGATTTTCAATCTTAATTAAATCAATTTTCCCGGGGATAATATCAATATAGCTATTAATAGTGTATGGATTGACTTCCGGTAATCGAAAGTGAATAACTTCCTTAAAATATTTTTCAATATTTTCTTCACAATTTTCAAAGCCTAAACCTGATGACAAATTGGCTTGCGGATCAAGGTCGATTAAAAGTATTTTGAAATTCCTTGCCAGTGCAAATCCGAGGTTGGCTACTAGTGTAGTTTTGCCTACCCCTCCTTTATGGTTACTTACGCTTATTACTCTTGCCACTGTACTTTTATTTAATGAGATTGAAAGACTGTTTGTCCTGTGGATAAAGTACAGCTACTTTGCGCCAGCCTGCAATTTATCCTGTTTAATTATATTACAATCATGTCTTTGTTCCAGGTATTATATACTTTTCACTATGTTTTTTTATTGATTACAAATCTTTAGTCAAAGTGGATCGCCCTTGTTAGTAAGATATTCCTGGTAAATTCATTTTTTAGTCATTGTATTGCATCTGCTCCTTGGGATTTAAGGATATTTTTCCTGGCATTTGGATAGCTCATGAAATATGTATGTGAATGGTAAATTTCTTCAAGCCATCAAAAAATAGGTAATATGTTGAGTTTCTGTTCCGTTTAAGTGCATTTGCTTTCGTGTTTTTAAAAAATCCTGACTAATATGGCCAGGAAGTTTATTAAAAAAATTACAATCTACATTCAATCTAGGTTAATTTAATTACAAATTATGAGGCGTGTAAGTGATTTTATCTAAACGCAGGATATCTTTTTTCTGGGGAAGAGATGCTGTTATCATGAATTGAAAGGATTTCAAGTCTTCTTATTTATAAAAAGGCAACTTTTCTACTTTACAAGGTTGCAAACTTGCATCATTTTTACAGTAAGTTAATTTAGCTAAACTGGTTGTAGTTGTGTTAATCTTAACAAGGTATTTCGAAGAAAGAAAACTAAATTTTATAAATCCAGCCATTGGTATCTTCCTTTTTGCCAGTTTTAATATTATCCAGCTCTTCAAAAACCTTAGTTGAAAAGCTATCCGGACCGGGAACTGGAAGCATATAATCTTTTTCTCCATCACCGATTAGTTCGATGGTGGCTATTGTTGCTGCGGTACCAGTACCAAAAGCTTCTTTTATTTCTCCTTTTTGAAGGCTTGCAATAATTTCATTAACAGATATTGATCTTTCTTCAATTTCAATTCCCCATTCTTTAGCAATGGTTAGTACGCTTTCCCTGGTAATTCCTTTTAATACAGTATCTCCGGTTTCAGCCGTGATTAACTTATTTCCTTTAATGAACATAATATTCATTGTTCCGGCTTCTTCAATATATTGGTGAGAAGCGCCATCAGTCCATATCAATTGATCGTACCCTTTTTCCTGAGCCAGTTTTGCCGGGTAAAGAGATCCTGCATAATTGCCGGCTGCTTTAGCGTAGCCCGTCCCACCATGAACGGCTCTGCTAAATTCTTTTTCAATTTTAACTTTCAATGGCTTAGAATAATATGGCCCCACAGGGCAGGTAAAGATGATAAACTTGTAATTTTCCGAGGGTTTTATTCCAATATATTCATCTAAAGCAAAAATATATGGGCGGATATATAACGAAGTATTTGGCAAGTCCGGAATCCAGTTTTTATCCAGTCGCAAAAGTTCGGTTAGCCCATCCATGAATATTGCTTTTGAAATTTCAGGAATGCACATGCGTTGAGCAGACTTATTGATGCGTTTAAAATTCATCTCAGGTCGAAAAACCAGCACATCTCCGGACTCGTTTTTATAGGCCTTTAATCCTTCGAACACGGATTGGCCATAATGCAATATTGCCGAACCTGGAGTAAAGCTTAACATATCATAGGGCTCAATTCGAAAATCCTGCCATTTCCCATGATAAAAATCAGCAATAAACATATGATCAGAATATACCTTTCCAAAATCAATGTGATTGAAATCTATCTGGCTAAGCCGGGATTCAGTGACCGGTTTAATGTTAATTTTTATTGTGTCTGTCATCGCTTTATAACTGAAATAAAAAGGGAGGTAAAAGTAAGAAAAATCAACTCAATTTCAATGAATTATTCTTTAGGCCTCCATGGGATTTCTTCAACTTTCAAATCATACCCTTGTTTTCTTGCCAACACAAAAAGATAATCTGACAATCTGTTTAAATACTTGGTTATAATTTCTTCGATATCTTCAGACTCAGAAAGTTTTATAATAAGTCGTTCGGCTCTTCTGCAAACCGTTCTTGCGATATGGGTGGTAGAAACAAGTTGGTTGCCACCGGGAAGAATAAAATTTTTCATTGGAGCTAATGAAACATTCATACCATCGATGGCCAATTCAAGGTCTTTGACGTCGTTGTCTTCCAGATCGGGTTTAAATTCTTTGGCCTTGTCCGATTCTGCCGCCAGTGATGAACCAATAGTAAATAATCGGGATTGTATATTCTGAATAAATTTAGCTCTTTCGTCATTGTGATCCAGATCACTTACTAAACCAAGGAATGAGTTTAGTTCGTCAATCGTGCCATATGCATTGATTCTTTCATGGCTTTTTGACACACGAGTACCTCTGAGCAATGAAGTTTTGCCCTTGTCACCAGTTTTTGTATAAATTTTCATTAAAGAGTTTGACGAATTTTATCTGAAGTATAGATGTTTTCGTTAATTTTATCGCTTTCTACTAAGCCATCTCGTAACCGTACAATACGAT
>DAOVVI010000310.1 GCA_030637245.1 Cyclobacteriaceae bacterium | reverse complement strand
TGTCGCCTGTTAACAAAATAGTTACGGAAAGTAACAGTCCAGTAAGAGCCGGGAATAAATCGATGACCATGGTAGGTGATGAAAATAATTCCACTGCGCACAATACCGTTCGGCCCCTCACAACCATCACCAAAATCTATAGTAATCGTGTGATTTTCCTTGTCATGCGTGACTTCAGCGCAATGGCACCTGTCATCTTCAACATTAGCGATTCTGCCACCAGAACTACTCTCAGCAATACCCATAATGCTGGTAGTAATATCATCTACCTCTTCAAAATCTGATTGGGCGATGGATTCAGCCTCAATAGTGGCGTCATCAATTCCGCTGGCCGGTGGATCAACATCATCGTTACAACCTACGGAGAAAACAAGAGCAGCCATTCCTAATCCGAGGAAGGCTTTTTTGGTTAATGCGTTCATTAAATTTACCTTTTTCATATCTTTACAGTTAAAATTGTTTGTTCCTTAGAGAGGTAGCAGATAAAAAGGTTTAATCAGGGGTGTAAAAAAATCCAATCCATCTTAATAAATAAAATTTAAGTAAAAGCAAAAATTACTATCAGACCTGAATGCTGCAAATTAATAATCTCCTGAAAAAATATAGGGATAAAACCATTCTCGATATTAAAGACCTCTTCATTGAAAAAGGCGTCATTCATCTGAAAGGAATAAATGGCAGCGGCAAAACCACTTTTTCGAAAATTGTAGCAGGCCTAATTCCATTCCAGGGAGAATTGTTATTGAATAATTCACTGTCACCAATTTCAACAAAGGTTGAATACAGAAAACTTGTTAATTATTCAGAGTCTGAACCCAATTATCCGGAATTTCTTACTGCCAATGATCTTATCTCTTTTGTAGGAAAGGCAAAAGGAGCAACCAAAAAGCACCTAAAATCCATACCGGAGATTTTTGGGGTAAATGAGTATTTGCATGATCATATCGGAACATATTCTTCGGGAATGCTCAAAAGATTGTCTCTTTGCCTTGCATTTATGGGTTATCCAACATTGGTCCTCCTCGATGAGCCATTCAATACGTTGGATACATCAGCAATTTCTACCCTAAAAAATATGATTGCCGAGTATCATGACAAAGGAGTAAATTTCATTCTTGTTTCACATTAGGATATTGCAAAGCTTGGAGTGCCCATTCACTCAAGTTATCTGGTGAAAGACCATACCATTAAACCCGATTGAATGATACCAATCTTCAAAGTCATCAATAGATGTATCGTTGTCGAGTTCTATAAACAAAATGCTGCGTTTTTTGGGTTGATCTTCCTGGTCTTTTTTGGGTTTATCAAAGCAAGCGAGCACATAGCTATTGGATCATTTTTGGTTGCCAACTCCTCCACTTTGGCCTATCTGTACATTTTATGGATGGCATATGCGATCAAGGTGATCCTTTTCATTTTGCCTGCAATAAACAAGGAAGAAAATCACTTTCTTGAGTCCTTTTATTTACTCCCTTTCAAGATAAAAATTGTCGCTGCGTCATTCGCGACATTCCTTTTATTATTGCCCATTGTGGCTTATGCTTCATTTTTAATCCTCCTTGCCATCCCGGAAACTTTTTACCTGTCTATTACTTTATTGGTTTTATCAATTTTTACCATCACTGGAGCTATTTCCTATTTGCTTCTCGTAAAGTTAAACAGTTTGCCTCATGAAAAATCTTTCGTCCAGATTAAACTTTTCAATAGGATATCAAAACCGTCTTTTCTTTTTTTTCTTGAACATATTGCACGAAAAGAAATTGTCTTATTAATTCTTTCCAAGCTTTATGCAGGTGCATTAATCATTGGAACCTCGTTACTTTATCAGACAGATCAATTTGATCTTAGATTACTGACCACAGGAGTGTTACTGGCATTTGTTGGAAATGTGGCCATCATTTATAAATATGTTTGGTTTCAATATCATCAAATGGCTTTCGCCGGAAATCTGCCACAATCATTATTTCAACTATTAATCCGGCAAACCATCACATTTTCAATTTTATTGATTCCCGAATTTATAGTGCTTTTAAGATATTATCCAATTGAACCTAAACTTGTAGATCTCATGGGAATCGTGCTTTTTGGTTTTAGTTTATTTACTTTGATTTATGGATTGCTACTGATTAAGCAGATTGAGTTGAGCCAGTTTATGGCGACCATTTTTTGGGTGGTGGTACTATCCACTTTTTTAATTTTGTTTTCTATACACCCATTAATTCTCGCCATTTTATATCTATTTATTTCTGTATCCATTATATACTTTCGCCATTATCGTTTTGAGTATATCGAAAAATAAGAATCATTTTTTGCAGTGTTGAAGACAATATTTAAGTTTTAAACTTAGTTTTACAACTAATTGAATATATTTTGGTTCTAATGAATAAGGTAAATAATTGAAGAGGAACTGCATGAATCTAAGAAGTAAATCAATTGCATTTTTATTAATCCCGTTATTACTGATTTTATTGTTTTCATCATGTAAAGATGAAGATATTAATCCCTCGTCAGGAACTCTTGAAATCAATAACTTCATATGGGAAAATATGAATGATATGTATCTCTGGGATGATTTCATACCTCAGAATATCGATATAAATAATGAATTTGATCCCAAACAATACTTTGAAAAATTGCTCTTCAAACCGACTGACAGATGGTCATTTATAACAGACGACCATCAGGCCTTGATAAATAGTTTCAAGGGGATAGAAAAAACATTTGGACATAATTTCAAATTATTTCTGCTGCCTGGATCAAATGACGTAGTAGGTGTTGTAAAATATGTGGTGCCCAATTCTCCGGCAGATAAAGCCAATATTGGTCGTGGAGATGTATTTTACAAAGTAAACGGAACCACCATCACAACTTCAAATTACAGAGACCTGCTTTTCGGGATTGACAGTTACAACCTTTCTTTTGGTGAGTTTAATGCTGATGGACAAATTATACTTGTTGAAGATAAATCGCTAACTGCAATTGTGATTACTGAAAATCCAATATTAATCCATAAAACCATAGATTTTGAGGGTGATAAAATTGGGTATTTATCCTATAATCAATTTATCGTGGATTTTAATGACTCTTTAGTAAGTGTATTCCAGGAATTTAAAAATGATGGGATTATTAATTTGGTGTTGGATTTAAGGTATAATCCAGGAGGTTCGATCAGCACAGCAAAATTGCTTTCCAGTATGATTGCCCCGGCCTCTGTGGTTCAAAATAATGAAGTGTTTTCCAGGTTGATATGGAATGAGAAAGTTACGGAATTTATAATCAATGATGAAGGAGAAGAATCTGACAATCTGATCTCAAAATTCATTACCCCTGTAGTTAATCTGAATCTGGACAAAATATATATTTTGATCTCTTCTAACTCTGCCTCAGCCAGTGAACTCGTAATTAATAGCCTGAATCCATATATGGATGTAATCCTTGTTGGAGAAGATAATACAACCGGAAAATATGTTGGCTCAATCACAATCAGTGATGAAGATGCAAATCATGATTGGGCGATGCAGCCAATTGTTTTAAAAACTGCAAATGCAAACGGAGTAACTGATTATATCAATGGATTTGCCCCACATTATTTGGTCGAAGATGATTTCGATGCTGAACTTGGTACACTGGGCGAGGATATGCTGGCAAAATCCATAGAATTGATTACCGGTAAAACCGTAACGGAACCGGCAAGAATTGCAAGTTCAGCCTTCCCTAAAAACATGCATTCTATCATCATTGAAAGCGATGTCAAAAAGCAAAATATGTATTTTGACTAAGTAAATAAACCATTATATCTTTACCAAAAGACCTCCAATCCAAAATACTTCAAAACAATTCCACTTTACGCTTTTCCTAATTTTGTTACGGAACAGAAGTTGAATCTTCTTCATGAAAAATTAACAACTTTCAAATAGGATTATATCCTA
>DAOVVI010000508.1 GCA_030637245.1 Cyclobacteriaceae bacterium | reverse complement strand
TCTATAATTCAAACTATACCTCTTACTTACTGTCCTTATCGTCCACTTCTTCGTATTCGACATCGGATACATTAGCCTCACTGAAAAAAACCTGCCATAAAATGGACATATCCTTTTGGGATTTCTTCCAAGATCGACTTACATCTGGAAATCAAATAAAATACCTACCTGATTTAACGGTAGATTGGAATCAATCAATTGCATAATTTCCCCTAACTATAGAGAATTTAGGAGTTTTTGCTTTTTTCTATTCGGGTTAGAGTTTGAGTCTCAAAGATCCCTTTCGTTAAAATGTATTGCTGGCACACCTTTATTTTATTATTTAATACAATTTTTTATAACAAAACCATTGCTAAAATATGGGTCTTTTGCTAAATTATTATTGTCGAATAAAGGAGGGTTTATTCTATAATCATAGGTTCTATTGGCTTGAAAATTCATTAAATGTGAAAAATAAGGTGAGTTAATGCCATTCTATCATTTTATCAAATATTATCATACAGCCTTTTTACTATATTTACGTTATTATTAAGAAATTGCGCTGAATCATGAAAAATTCAGAAAAAATAAAAAAAGAATTATCACGTGCACTAATCAGTAAGCATAAATCATGGTTATGGTCTTACAACATAGCAGATGAAAATGTGTTGTTATCAGATCATATTATTATTGAAAAATACCTTTTATGGGGAAACAGGTATGATTGGGCTAAAATCAAACAGGTGTTTAACTCGAGTTTAATTAAAGATATTTGGATTAACAATTTAATTCCGTCAGGGATGTATGAAGAAAAGCAAAGGCGCATAGCCAAATATTTCTTCAATATTAACCAGCCATCAAAATATTTAAAAACCGCCCGTAAGAAACATTTAAATAATGCACTTGCAGGGATTAACTGAAAAAACGGAAAGCGTTTTTAGAGTTATATCCACTTACTCGGAATTAGAACAATATTATTTAGTTGGAGGAACAGCTTTGGCCATACGTTCAAACTTCAGGTTAAGTGAAGATTTGGACTTATTTTTTTATAATCAATTCCCTGGGCGAAAAACTATATTACCTCATTTAGATGGCATACTTAAAAAGCTAAGTCAAGATTTTGAAAAGGTTGATTATGTTGATAGCGATAAAAAATATTACGCTCAATTAATTGTAGAAGATGTAAAAGTAGAGTTGTTTTCAGAAAACCGATTTCACAGGAGTACATCATTCGATCGAATAGGTAAGATAAGATTGCCTAGTGAAGGGTCGTTGTTAGGAATGAAGATAATAGCGCTTCATCTAAGAGAAACCTGGCGAGATATTTATGATTTATATGGATTGAGACAGAAATATGATGCCAACCAGTTTTTCGAAAACTATTCCAAAATAATGAGCTCCTATTTTTGTAAA
Source organism: Cyclobacteriaceae bacterium (assembly GCA_030637245.1). Classification (GTDB taxonomy): domain Bacteria; phylum Bacteroidota; class Bacteroidia; order Cytophagales; family Cyclobacteriaceae; genus JAAUQL01. Next base: position 1,113 of record DAOVVI010000508.1, on the reverse strand, counting down.
TCAAAAAGGAACAGGGAAAAGCTATTTCGTTCCATTATAGTAAAACTCCAAGATCTTCGAAAAGTTACCCATATTTTCAACAAAGACAATTTAGCTCCTTTGAATCCATCATATACAATCAAACCAAATGATGTCATAGAAGCCTTTCGCAACTTTTAGAGTAGTAATCAAAAAATAAGAGGTATTCATTGGATGTTTGACATGGTCAAAAAGCTTATTTCATTAAAAAATCCCACCCAGCTAAGCCGGATGGGATTTGATCTATAATTTAAACTATACCTCTTACTTACTGTCCTTATCGTCCACTTCTTCGTATTCGACATCGGATACATCAGATTCACCTTCAGAACCTGCTTCAGCTCCCGGAGTTGGACCTCCCGGCTGGGGACCTCCTTCTGCTCCTGGCTGCGATCCGCCTGAAGCAGCATACATTTCCTGAGAGGCGCCTTCCCAGGCTTTATTCATACCTTCCAAAGCAGCATCAATGGCAGCCAGATCCTGAGATTTATGTGCGTCTTTTAATTTCTGAAGAGCTTCTTCAATGGCTTGCTTATTGTTTTCAGAAAGCTTCTCTCCGTATTCCTTCAACTGCTTTTCAGTTTGGAAAATCATTGAATCAGCAGAGTTGATTTTTTCGATCTTCTCTTTTTCGATTTTGTCAGTTTCTGCATTGGCTTCAGCTTCCTTTTTCATTTTTTCTATTTCTTCATCTGTTAATCCTGAAGAAGCTTCTATCCTAATTTTCTGCTCTTTTCCTGTGCCTTTATCTTTAGCACTAACATGCAAAATTCCACTTGCATCAATATCAAATGTTACTTCAACCTGAGGAATTCCTCTTGGCGATGGTGGAATACCATCTAAATGGAATCTACCAATTGTTCTGTTGTCTTTTGCCATTGGGCGTTCTCCCTGAAGTACATGGATCTCAACAGAAGGCTGATTGTCGGCAGCAGTAGAAAATACTTCTGACTTTTTAGTAGGAATGGTTGTATTCGACTCAATTAGCTTAGTGAATACGCCTCCTAAGGTTTCAATTCCAAGTGAAAGAGGAGTAACATCCAGAAGAAGTACATCCTTTACTTCTCCGGTTAATACACCACCCTGAATAGCAGC
>DAOVVI010000224.1 GCA_030637245.1 Cyclobacteriaceae bacterium | reverse complement strand
GGAAAAGCGGAAAAGAAAATTGCAGAATGTGACCAGCCTGAAACTTTTGCTCTAAAACCTACAGATTTTCTCGGTATTCAACGACCTAAAGTTATGGTTAGCGAAGGTGATACTGTGAAAGCAGGAGATCCACTTCTATTCTGTAAACAGATGGAAGATGTAAAATACTGCGCTCCTGTAAGCGGTGAAATTGTAGAAATAAAAAGAGGAGCTAAGAGAAAATTGCTGGAGATTAAAATTCTTGCAGATAAGGAAATTGTTTCAGTAGAATTTAAAAAATTCTCAGTTTCTGACCTTGCAAAAATTGAGAAACAAGAGGCAATAGATTTGATGTTAAAAAGTGGCGTATGGCCCAATATTATTCAAAGGCCATATGGCATTGTAGCCAACCCGGAAGAAACTCCAAAATCCATTTTTATCTCTACCTTCGATACACATCCATTATCACCGGATTATGATTTTACCTTACATGGTGAAGAAAACTATTTTCAGGCTGGAATTGATGTCCTGAATAAACTAACAAAAGGACAAGTTAATCTGGGATTAAATGGAAATGCAGAGATTTCTAAAACCTTCGCTCATACTAAAAACACTGAGCTGCACAAAATTATCGGAAAACATCCTGCTGGAAATGTTGGTGTACAAATTCACCATATTGATCCGATTGGAAAGGGAGATTTGGTGTGGACTGTGAGTGCATTTGGTGTAGCACAAATTGGGAAACTATTTCTTGAAGGAAAATATGATGCCTCGAAAATATTTGCACTTACCGGATCAGAAATAAAAAATCCTCAATACTATAAGACATCTACCGGCGCCTGCATAAACAAATTCATTGAAAATAATGTAAGCGATGTTGAGGTGCGATTTGTAAGTGGCAATGTGCTGACAGGAGAAAAAATCAAATCTGATGGATACATTGGATTTTATCATCAACAGGTGACAGTGATTCCGGAAGGACGACACAGCGAGTTTTTAGGCTGGTTATTGCCCACCATGAAAAAACTCAGCTTCCATAAATCATTGGGTTTATTTTCTTTCCTCAATGGCAAGGATAAGGAATATGTGATCGATACAAATTTAAAAGGTGAGCCCAGGACATTTGTACAAACCGGGGTCTTTGAACAGGTAACTCCAATGGATATTCTTCCTACTTATCTCATAAAGGCCATTATGGCTGAAGATTATGATGATATGGAAAGTCTTGGGATTTATGAGATGATTGAAGAGGATATCGCTTTGTGTGAGTTTGTGGATGTTTCTAAGCACGAATTGCAAAAAATATTAAGGGAAGGATTGAATTTAATAAAAAACAGCTAGTAATAAATGAAAATTATTAAGAACGTTTTCGATAAATATAAACCTCTTTTTGAACAAGGAGGCAAATTCGAAAAACTCATGCCCTTTTTTGAGACTTTCGAAACGCTATTCTTTGTTCCGAACAAGGTGACTCCGTTGAAGGGAGTTCAGATCAGGGATGCTGTTGATCTGAAACGATTGATGGGGACGGTGATTATTGCCATGGTACCTAGTCTATTGTTTGGAATTTGGAACGTGGGATATCAACATGCTCTGGCAACCGGTGAAACCTTGAGTTTTATGCAGCAAGTTTGGATCGGCATTGTGGTTGTTTTCCCAATTATTGTTGTATCCTATGTCGCCGGCCTTACCGTAGAGTTTATCTTTGGAGTTAAAAAAGGACACTCATTGAATGAAGGTTACCTCGTTTCCGGGATGTTGATACCATTGGTTGTTCCTCCTACACTTCCATTATGGCAAGTTGCTTTAGCAGCAGTATTTGCCGTTTTAATTGGAAAAGAAGTATTTGGAGGTACCGGCATGAATATTTTAAACGTAGCGCTAACGGCAAGGGCATTTCTTTATTTCGCCTATCCATCGCAAATTTCAGGAGATGTCTGGACCTATTTAGGAGACAAAACACCTATTGATGGATATTCCGGTGCTACCTCTTTAGCCATTGCCAATGAGGCCTCTGTCAATTCAGGCGTTGTGGTTGATGCCCTGGCAAATACCAATACGGCCTTGGGGGCAGATTTCTTTAGCTTTTCCAATTTGTTTTTTGGATTTATACCGGGATCCATCGGTGAGACGTCAACTCTGATGGTGTTGATTGGTGCAGTGATTTTAATATTAACCGGCGTTGGAAGCTGGAAAATCATAGTTAGCGTATTTGGCGGCGCTTATCTTACCGCTTTACTTTTCAATGCAATTGGCGCTAATGAATTCATGCTGATGCCTGCTCATTATCACCTGGTGATTGGAGGTTTGGCATTTGGGGCAGTCTTTATGGCTACCGCTCCGGTTACTGCAACCCAAACAGAAAAAGGGAAATGGATTTATGGAATACTGATTGGTGTATTAACAATTATTATCAGGGTATTTAACCCTGCCTATCCTGAAGGGATTATGTTGGCCATTCTTTTAATGAATGTATTTGCGCCATTAATTGATTTTTATATAGTAAAAGGAAACAAACAAAGGAGGATTCAACGTGCAACAGTCTAATACATACGTAATAGTTTTTTCCGCCATACTTACTATTGTACTTGGCGGATTACTTTCATTGGCCAATCAAGGATTGAAACCAATGCAGCAAAAATCGGTGGAGCTGGATACTAAGAAAAAAATTCTGAGCGCTGTTACAGATCTGAAAGGCAAAAAAGGAAATGAAATCCTTGAATTATACGGACAGACCATTGAATCAATAGTTGTTAATCTGGATGGGGATCCGGTAGAGAAGGATGAAAAAGGTTCTGATATCGAAGCTGAAAAAGTAAATATTGCCAAGAACTTTAAGAAAGCTCCCGAGGACAGAATGTATCCTGTATTTAAGTATCATAAAGCAGGTGATAAAGACGCTGTTGAAGCTTATATTTTTCCTGTATATGGTAAAGGTCTTTGGGGACCGATCTGGGGTTTTATTGCACTGGAAACAGATTTGAATACCATCAAAGGAACTTCATTTGATCATAAGTCTGAAACACCCGGACTTGGCTCAAGGATTACCTCAACGGAAGTCAGAAATCGCTATAACGGCAAGAAAGTATTCGATGATAGTGGGAATCTGGTTTCAATATCTATGCTAAAAGGTGAAAATAATTCACCCAATGTATTGGATGATCATCATATTGACGGGTTGTCGGGGGCTACGTTGACTGCCTATGGGGTAAATGATATGCTTGATAGTTATTTTAAGTATTATCAGGGCTACATTAATAAGTTAAAAAATGCCACAGAAAAAGTGGCTTTACTTTATTAAAAGAAAAGAAATATAGCGATATGAGTACGCAAACAATAGAACAAGCAGTTGAAAAGAAACCGGCTGAAGCGATCTTATCAAAACGAAGAAAAAAGTTTATAAATGATCCGCTTAGTGAAGATAATCCAATAACCGTACAGGTTCTGGGAATTTGTTCGGCCCTTGCTGTAACTACCCAGATGAAGCCAACATTAACCTTGGCTATATCTGTAATTTTCGTGATGATATTTTCAAACTTGATTATTTCATTAATGAGATCACTGGTGCCGACAAGGGTACGTATTATTGTACAGCTTGCTGTCATAGCCACGTTGGTAACCTTAGTAAGCGAAGTGCTGATGGCATACCAATACGATATGTATAAAGAACTTTCTGTTTTTGTTGGCCTGATAATCACGAATTGTATTGTAATGGGTCGTTTGGAGGCATTTGCCTTAGCAAACAAACCCTGGGATTCTGTATTGGATGCTGTTGGAAATGGCCTTGGATATAGCTGGATTATCCTTGCGGTTGCATTTTTTAGAGAAATCTTCGGCTCGGGAAAAATATTCGGGTGGCCGGTGTTCGAGGCTATGGGTTTAGAAAATTTCCCAATTAACGGACTAATGGTAACACCGGTTGGCGCATTTTTCATCCTTGGAATGATCATTTGGGTGCAGCGAAATAGAACGGGATTCGTAGAACATTAAAATAATAAACAATGGAATTAGTTAACCTTGGTATAAAATCAATTTTTATAGACAACATGGTATTTGCCTATTTCCTGGGCATGTGCTCATTTTTGGCAGTTTCCAAAAAGGTAAGTACAGCCCTTGGTCTGGGTATGGCTGTTACTTTCGTATTAACATTCACAGTTCCAGTTAACTGGTTATTGACCGAATACATCCTGAAAGAAGGTGCTTTAGCCGAATCTTTTGGCATAGAAAGCCTGGCAACTGTCGATCTTACCTTCCTTAGCTTTATCATGTACATTGCTGTAATTGCTGCAATGGTTCAATTAGTCGAGATGGTGATCGAAAAATTCTCACCTGCTCTTTATGGATCTTTGGGTATTTTCCTCCCGCTGATTGCTGTAAACTGTGCTATTCTTGGTGCATCGCTATGGATGGCAGAAAGAGACTACACGATAACTGAAGCCACAGTATTCGGATTTGGATCCGGAATCGGATTTTTTCTTGCGATAATAGCCTTAGCAGCAATACGTGAAAAACTGAAGTATTCAGATGTCCCCGATGGATTAAAAGGACTCGGAATTACCATGCTATTAACCGGGCTAATGGGAATTGCCTTTATGTCATTCATGGGAATTCAATTATAAAAATATCAGAAGTAAAATATCAAAGCCGGTCATGGAAATGAGCGGCTTTTTTGGTCAAATAAAAATCTGAGGGGTTGAAATGCCAACCCTTATGTTCCTTTTAACTTTTAGCTATCAGCTTATTTTATTCCGGCGGCCTGAACCTAATCTTCACTTTT
>DAOVVI010000120.1 GCA_030637245.1 Cyclobacteriaceae bacterium | reverse complement strand
CTAACAAAAGATCAATATAAGCCTCATCGGAACTGTTTTTAGCTTGACTGAACAGTTTTCCGGTGCTCGCATCTTTGTATAATCCTTGCCTTCCCGGTTCTTTTAACCGTAGTTTTTCCACTGTTAAATGGTTGACTGGTCCCATCATCCTCGCACAGACCAAACCATGTGGAATATCAAAAAATCCTCCGATAGATGAGGCAAATCCATGGACAGTTCCTAATCCTGCATTGGCCAGGGTGATACCTGAAACCAAGGAAGCGTAAGCCATTTTTTCGCGGGCGTGCAGATTTGATCCATCCATCACCGCTGTTTTCAATCCGTCTCTTATCCTACGTATTCCATCCACTGCCAGTGAATCTGTCATTGGGTTGGCATTGGTAGAAAGGTAGGATTCGAGCAGTTGAGTAAATGCGTCCATCCCACTTTGAGCTGTTATGGTTTTGGGACAATTTAGTGTAAGCTCCGGATCAATCAAGGCAATGTCAGGCATATAATTATCATGTCTTAACGATTTTTTGAATCCATTATCTCCAATCTCGCTAATCACTGCATTCTTGGTAGTTTCCGACCCAGTTCCTGAAGTTGTGGGAATCGCAATAAAAGGCGCTTTATTACCTGATGCATGTTTGTGCCCCACGCCTTCGAGAAAATTTTTCACGGATCCTTCTTCCTTGAGCATGGCGGAAATCGCCTTTCCTGCATCCATCACACTTCCCCCTCCAATTGCTACAACAATATCAATCTCTTGATCTCTGAATTTGGTGACACACTCATCAATCAAGTCTGGTGTTGGTTCTTTTCCAACTATAAATTGTTTCCATTTGATCTTTGCGCTTTCGAATTGCAAGAGTAATTTATCCCAGCTATCCGATTGAATGAAAGAACTCTTACCGGTAATCAATAGAGCTGAATTCCCATAAAATTCTATGAGCTTCGGAAGTATTTTAATCTTTCCAGAACCAAATACAACCCTGGGCGTGGAAGCAAAACTGAAGCTATTTACCATAATGATTTATCAGTTGGGGCAAGTATATTATATTTTTCACCTAAGCGAGGTTGAGCCATCCAACCGGCCACGGTTTCTTTCCATTTTTTATAATGGCCGGTTTCTTTATGTGCCATAGCCGCATCATCAGATTCATACGCTTCGTAAATTACAAATTTGGACGGATCATTGGCGTCCTGTACCAAATCGAACCGCAGGTTTCCAGGTTCTTTTATGGAATTTTGATGGTTTTCTGTTGATGCTTTTATAAAAACATCAATGTATTCAGGTTTTACCCAAACGTGGACAAATGTGACAATCATGATGTATGAATTTATTTATTTTGAATAAAAACTATTGCTTAAAATCATGATTGAAGTTAAACATATCAAACGATTTTTTAGTGTAAAAATCGAATAATTCATAGTTTCAGGAGAGAGAAAAGAAACTGATTAATCTGGCAGATAAAATTAATTGTAAACGTTGCAATTTCTGCGATAATTATTCAAGCCGACCTTTGAGCCTAGTTTAGCTGCACTGTAATAATCATCGCAGGCCAGATCAGGATTTCCATTCAACCGGTTGGTCATGCCGCGCATATTGAAGGTTTGAGCAAGTAGCTTTTTTATTGATTCATCATTTTCTGAATCCTGATATTTTTTAACAAGAACCTCTATTGATTTAGAGTAATCATTTAGCGCCAGTTGATACTTCTGCATATTATGAAAACAAAGACCTCTATTGCGATAGTTGGCTTCATTATACTTGTCCAATTGTATGGCTTTTGTGAAATCTTTAAGAGCTGAACCATAATTATAATTCAATACATTAGCCATGCCTTTTTCAGCATAAAAATATGGCTCTTCCGGAAATTGTTCTATAAAACCATCAAGTACATGTATAAATTCTTCTTTTTTATAACTGGCATCAAGTTTAAGCATAACACATTTCAGTTTATAAGGTCTAAAGTCTTCGGGATCAAGCGCAATAGATAATTTTATATCTGCCATGATACTTTCATAAGTTTTTGTGCCTGCAATAGGTTTATAATATAGCTTTTTTAATTCCGCCCTTTTATAATAATAATCACTTTCAGTCGGATTTAGTTTTATGGCCCGGTCAAAATTTTCAATTGCTTCAAAGTATATTTTTTTTTCAGTATTAATAATTCCTTTAAGAAAAAATGCTTTTGATAGTTCAGAATTTAGCCTAATACTATAATCAATATCAGATAATGCCTTATTAAAACTATTTAATTTAACGTAAGCATCGGCTCGTAACAAATGGAATTCGGCCATAGTCTTATTCGCATTTTCATCTAAGTTAAATGCGAGGGTAATATCATTAATAACTTCATCAAACTCCTGCAACCCATAGTTGATTTCTGCCCTCAACAAAAAACCATTTATATAATTTGGATCAACTTCTATTGCCATATTGATGAAGTCTAACGCCTTTATGTATTCTTTAGAGTCATAACTAAATTTGGCAAATTTAAAATATTCTCTTGCAGACTCAGCAAAAGTACTGGCAGATAAAAAACATAGGAAAAATACAAGTGTTAGATTTTTTATCAAAACTTATATAATTTATATAATATCTTAGATTAATACATTTTGATAATAAAGTAAACACAAAAATGTTAAATTACCAACAATTAATATGATTTTTTTTGAGAATTAAGAATACTGCACTTCAAAATTGAGGCTTTGAGTTAGTCATTCTCAAATCGATATACTTTGCAATAGGTCCAACAATGGTCAATGCGTAAAATGGAGCATAAACAAACTGATTCAATCTTAAAACAAACTCTACCAGGGCAACAAAAAATGCAACCAACATTTGCCCCTTCTTGCTTCTGACATTTGTTGGTGGATCTGTGATCATGAAAAATATGAATAATTGATACATTGGCCCTGTTAAAGGCGCTACCTCTGCAAGAAATGGATCCTGGGTAATAAGACTTCTAATGTATGCAAATACCAGAAAACTGATCACGTAAGTAATTGTGATGTGAAACCTCTTGGCACGATAAACGATGACCATGCCCAACATCCATATTACAACCATGGGCAATAGGTTATTCCCCCATTGCACACTTAAACCAGCCACAAAAAGAGGCGCTGTAAATAACATCCATGATATACCAAAATTGGATGGATTCCATATATGCCTGCCTTTATACCTTAGCACATATTTGGATAAAATTGATATTGCAGCGGTCAAGGCGTACGGCCAGTAAAAAGTAGATCGAATCAATATACTGACACTGATTCCCGAAATATAGGCGCTGGTCAGATTTTTCCACTTTCCCGTATAAAGTTTGCCTATTGCCAAATCAACTATAATACTTGTGCCTATGGCTATCATTATAGTTTCATAACCTTCCAATATTCCAAATGAAAGATGCCCTACCAACAATATCAATGAAATAAATAGAGGCGCCATATATCTTGACAGAAATTCTCCTATCCTTTTTAGAATTGGCAAATTCTTTGACTTTATCGCTTCGTCAGCTAATTTCATTTCCCTCTTTTATTTTATGAATTTTATTGACTTCCAATGATTCAATAATTTGTTCAATTCCTGATGGCCATTTAATTATTAGTTTATCAACTGAAGCACTTTTACCAATTCCAAAATGGATACCCCGTTGATTTTGAGAACTAAAACCAATACCTCCTGAGATAACCTGAGACTGCGAATGATTATCCCAAACCAATGTTATTATAGCTCCAATAGCACTTTTATTACTTATCGTCCCTTCCAATTTCACCCCTATCCAATTATTTCCTTTCTGTATGTAATTTTTCAGCACAGATACATTATTGTTTTGATTGGCTACAATTACGTCTAATACTCCTCGATTCCAAAGGTCTGCCATGGCTACAGCCCTGCTGTCATACGGAGGAATTCCGGATACATACTCAGTTACATCAGCAAATACGCCTTGTTTACTGTTCACCCATATTTTATTGAGTTGATACCCGGATTGACTTCTTCCCTCTATCGCAGGCCAGTTTGTCGCATCTGATATTATGTTTTTATTACCGCCGGTTATTTTTGAATAATCATACCAATAAGAATTATTTTTGGTTGCAGAAATAAAACCGTTAGCTAAATAAAGATCCTGAAATCCATCATTATTCAGATCGCCAAACTGAGAGCCATAGCTCCATCCTCCAAGCTCAATGCCTGATATTCCTGCCCTATTTTTAAACTCAATCCGATCGACATTACCGACTGGTTGCCAGAGGTTATTTCCTTGCAGTAGAATACCCATTTCAGTTATATTTGAAACATAAATACTGAATTTTCCATCATTTTTTACATCCGCCATAGATACGTTCATTCCGCTTTTTGGGGCATATCCAATTTTAGATTCTTTTCCAATCTCTTTGAATTCTTTCCCGCCAACGTTCAAATATAATTCATCGACACTATAGTCATTAGCAATAAAAAGATCTTGAAATCCATTATTATCAAAATCCATGGCGCCAATAGCCAGTGTCCACTTGGTACTTATTAGCCTTTTATCAAATGTGACATCTTTAAATCTTCCATCACCCAGGTTCTCCAATAAATAATTCCTGCCACCATTGTTTGCGTATTCAAAACTCTCAGGCATAATAATGGTGTTTTCAAGGTTCCATAGATCAATTTGCTCTTTGTAATAACCCCCAATTAAAAGATCAATATTCCCATCATTATTGTAGTCGAACCAGATTGCAGCATTAGAATTTATCCAGGCAGGCAAACCAGAACCCGAACTAATATTTTCAAATCCTTGTCCATTGAGATTTAGAAACAATTCAGGTTTCCCCCATTTATATACAAAAAGATCTTCAAAACCATCATTATTAAAATCTGCCCAAACCGATCCCATCGACACTCCGCTTCCTTTTATATTAATATTTCCAACACCAAGCTCATCTGCTACATTCTCAAAAGAACCATCAGTTAAATTTTTATATAATGCATTATGTTCTCCATACTTGCTCGTGGTCAGGTAAAAATCATTCCATCCATCGTTATTGAAATCACAAACAGAAACTGAAGCGCCTACAGAAGCAATTTGTGGTAAAATATGATCAAGTTTTACATCTAATTTTGGTGGTTGATGAATAAAATCTACTCCAACCTGATCACTTACTTCTTCAATGTAAAACCCAAATAAATCCAGAGCCGTAGCTTTAGCTTGCTCGTTCGTTTCCTGTGTAACAGATTTTTTTGTTTTGAGGCCTAAAACAATTGGCACACTTAAGAGCACAATGAAGAAAGTACTTACTAGAATTTGAATTGCCAGTGGCGTCTTAGGATTCATTTTTTTGTATTTTATCATCACAATCAAACAACTTTATTACCCTTTGTCTTTAATGTCAATAACTTAAGCAATTTTTTACTCCTCTCCCCGCCTGATCCGGCGGGCAGGCCTGCACCCTCTCCGGAGAGGGATAATAGGAGCTTAAGTTATTGACATTTCCCTTACCTTACTTCAGAGATTCATCAACAGGCCCTTAAGGAGGATGTATTAATCAAAACAAACGGCGAATTTAAAATGTTGTGAGAAAAATAAAAAATTGAAGGAATTAAAAGAGAAAAAAAGCCTCCCCAATTTAAAACGGGAAGGCTTATTCGAAAAACTATGTCTATTAAATTTCAATTTCCCCCGGCAAGGCTATATGTAATTCCCGCCGTTAACATGGAGACTTTGCTATCTTTACTTAGGTCGAGAGATTCCCATTCAGCCCGAATTCCTAGCTTTTTAATATTCAATCCTGCTCCAAATCCAAACATGAATTTTGTGTTATTTTTATTGATGTCCGGATGTAACGGATCATTGAAAGTTACATTCACATTGTTGAAAAATGCTCCGGCTTTGGCAAATACCTGTAATGGTCCAAGCGAAATATCTCCTTTTGCATTGAGATCCCAACCGGAACTATTGTGCTG
>DAOVVI010000372.1 GCA_030637245.1 Cyclobacteriaceae bacterium | reverse complement strand
TCTTCATAATCATGCTTAATTAACCAGTTGCCGGTTCGTTCGATATATCCTTTATATCCATTATATATTACAAAAGCCAGTCCTTCTGCAAAAGGAAGCGCCCGCTCAAAGCTTTGCTTCAGTATTCGATCACCTTCTCTATTTATAAATACAAAACCATCATCATTTTTTATTATAGCTTTCCCATCGGAAAATGAGCTAACCACCTTCAGTTTCGGTTCGAAATGCCACGATCCTTTTTTGTTGATGTATCCCCAACTATTGTACTTCATCACGCAGGCAAGGCCTTCTTTAAATGGCTTTGCATTTCGAAATTCGGGCTTGATAACCCATTCACCGGCTCGGTCGATGTATCCCCAATTGCCATAATATTTGACAGCCGCCAATCCTTCGGAAAAATAATAGGCCTCTTCATATTTTGAAGAAATGATCCATTCACTATTTTTATTGATAAAGCCCCATTTCCCATATTTTTTGGCCGGCATCAGAAACTCTGACACCTGGGTAAAACTGCTATTCAAGACGATAGTTGAAATTGCGAAAATGCCAAGTAATATCTTTTTCATGGCTATTTGATATAATTATGCTCAAAATCAGTTGATCTGCTTACAATCTTGAGCTTGAGTTGTTTGTAATAGAAATTTACATTATTTATTCGATTGCTTTCCAACCAGTTGGTCAGCGTCGAAGCTTTCAATGACTTTGGCGTTTCATACCTGATACCAGGATCATGTTCCGGATTTACAAGGCTAGGTTTGGTAAATTCTTCCGTGGAAAACACCAGACACAAATTGACATACTCTACTTCTTTTTCGGTAAGCATGATCAGCTCATCAATCAGATGCCTTGAAAAATCATCGAAATAATCGTTTTCACCATAAGGTGAGAAAAAAACATAATCATTATCAGTCATCACTGGAACAGAATTACTGTATTTAACAGGCATATTTTGGTAAGGCAACACCCTGAATGCCCGCCTGCCGGCGAGGCTGGCTTCCTCATTTTCAATTACGTAAATAGATAAATATCCATTAACCGGTGTGTTGAAATGAAAATACATTGACTCACCATTTTCAAAAAAACTTGTTTTACAAGCCTCTTTTCTGCAATTCGAAGTGAAATAATTAAACTCAATATCCGGTTGGGATAATTCCCGTACCTTGCCTTCAATTTTCAGGCTCATCCAAAGCTCGTGTCGGTTTCTTCGTCCATCTTTTGTCTTTCTCATTTCTTCCTTGAAATCTTCCTGAGTAGTTTTGAGCCATTCACCTCGAATAGTTGTCTTTCCAAAGATCCTGAATTGAGTGCTCCCATCGTCTATATCCACAAATGATTCCTGGGTCACATACGTGCCATATTCCCGCTCGACGGCATTGATGATAGCGTAATGACGCAGTTTGTCTTTCAGGTCATCCTTACTCATATCCTCTTCAAGCCTGAAAAGCGCCGTGCCAGATGCCTGCCTCACCGGTAGGCGGGCATTTCTTATTTTCTGAGCAAAGGTGCTTTCCCAGCTTAAAAGAGTGATGATCAATATGAGAGCAATCTGTTTCATGGAAATTCTACAATTAGGATCTTTAATTATTCCCTGAAATATTTAGCTTAAAAGTCCATCAGTTTTTCCAGCTTCTCGTGAAGAATATCAGTTTCTTCTTCCAGTTTTTTCCGGATTGCTTTTTTAGCGACTTCCTGGGCCAGGTCATTGTTGTATCCTACGCGTACAGAAGACTCAATATTTTTATCGATTTTCTGGTAGATCTCGAAAAGGAAGATCACGCGACCGATTTCCTGGGCAATGATGTTTTTGGACGCGGCAACAGTTTTTGTCACGGATGCAGCTTCTTCATTGTTGAGCTGATTGTTGGCAATGCTGTTTTCAATAAGCGCCGCTACATTTGTCTGTACTAATCCAGCCAATTCCAACTTTGCCAATTCAGTTGCCTGAAGTTTGGCTGCGGATTGTGTTTCTGCAACTGAATTTCCGGTAGCAACTATGTAAAGCGGATAACCGTTTTCATCTTGCTTGTACTGAAGTTCCCAGGATTTTTCAATTTGCTTGTCCATTGGCAGCGCTCCCGGAGCAACGTACCACCCTTTTCGCCTGAATTTTCGGGCTTCTTTCCTGGCCTTTTTATAGGCCTTTTTCTTCATTTCTTTTTTAGCTGCTTTGTTGGGATTTTTTGCAGCAGTTGATTCGCTTATTGGTGCTATTAGTACCAAAGCGATTAAAATTGTGAAAAATACTTTTAACGTTTTCATGGTAAATTTATTTTGTTTACTCCAGTGAAAACAATTATTAAGCCAAAGTGAGATTAGGTGATTTGGTGAGAAATCGAGTTTTGTATTTATTGAAGACAAAAAGTGATTTTATGACTATTCAGGATGTTGTATTTTAATTATTTTGAGGAGAATTTTTTTTAAATATTTGGTCTTACTTCTATTTTAGCCCAAACTATCGTCACTCTATGCAGAGCCCAAATGAGTCGGTTGGTGATCTGCAATCCCATCTCGCCAGCAGGCTGGAGATCTTTCAAACTGCTACTCGACCTGGCTATTCAGTAGGCAGAGTTGCTCAAAGAAATGATAAATTTAATTATACTTAAACTATCCTCAGCTCCTTAAATAAGACTACACCCTGGCATGCTTTTGATTGTATTATCATCAAAATATTATAAATTTGGCCGTAGTGTTGGAGATGCTAGTTTATTCAAGAACATTAATCTTATATTGAATCCAACCTTAGTTTTTTAGAGAAACCGATAAATAGACAATTCATAAACCTGATTTTTATAAAATGAAATTAATGAAGAATAGTATTTGGGCCATAGTGGTGCTTGCCTTACTAATCAATGCTTGTACAAGCGATAATTCGTCTGAAAAAAAGCTGCCTGAACCAGATCCGAATAACGCCGGACTCAAATTACTGGATAATTTTGGCGCTATCGTTACGGCTGATAATCTTGGAAAAGGAAGACATATCGCTGTTAATGACAATGGTGATCTTTACGTTAAATTGCGCCAGGTTAAAAATGACCATGGAATTATAGCATTGAGAGATAATGATGAAAATGGCATTATGGACGAACAAAAGGGTTTTATGCCATACGGAGGAACCGGTATTGCGATTCATAATGGGTATTTGTATTGTTCATCAGATTCAAATGTTTACAGATATCAACTTAAAACAGATGAATTGGTTCCATCATCTGAAATGGAGTTGATCGCAACAGGTTTTCCAAAACAAGGGCCGCATGCTACCAAACCCATGACGTTCGACAATGAAGGCCATATGTACGTGACTGTGGGCGCCCCTGTAAATGCAGGAGAAGAAATAGCGTTTTCAGTGGAGTCTCCGGGTATCGATCCAAGCCCATATATTGAACGGCAAGCCGGCATTTGGCAGTTTGATGCAAACAAGGCAAATCAAAACCAGCAAGAGGCTTACCATTATGCAATAGGGGTG
>DAOVVI010000340.1 GCA_030637245.1 Cyclobacteriaceae bacterium | reverse complement strand
GTGTGATGACCAAATTGGCTTTTACACTTTTTGCAGGAGCGCTTGTTTTGAATAGTTTACTTGGATGGAGTGTCATGGAAACTGTTTTTTATATCGGTATTGCAGTGGCAGTATTCACCATGATTGGAGGATTTACCGCGGTAGCTTACACGGATACAATTCAAGCTGTCATTATGATAGCAGGCACTACGATTATGCTCATCATCGGGTTGGATAAGGTTGGCGGCTGGGGGGGATTGATGGATAAGGTACCGGAGGCCATGACCATAGCGAAACCCTACGATGATGCTGTTTATCCGTTTTGGGGAATTCTTGCCACGGCCTTTTATTCAGGAATATTTTACTGGGGAATTGACCAGGTAAATGTACAACGCACACTGGCAGCGCCAAACCTGAAACAGGCACGATGGGGATCTATGTTCGCCGTTTTTCTGAAGCTATTTCCGTTATTCATTTTTGCGCTTCCCGGCGTCATCGCTTTTGCTCTTTACCCTGGATTAGAAGGAGATGATACGAGACAAACGTTTATTTTATTGCTAAACAATTTATTACCGACCGGTTTGCGGGGACTTGTGTTGGCCTCACTCGTTGCAGCGCTCATCACTTCATTGATTGCTGTTTTGAATTCTGTTTCAACGCTGGTTGTTCGTGATTTTGTCCTTGAATTTAAGCCAGATATTTCAGATAAAAAGCAAGTGTTTATTGGCAGGATCGTAATTCTGGCAGCGGCATTTCTTGGTATTGGAGCTGCCTACATGGTATATAAAAATGAAGAAGGGTTATATAAGTATTTACAAACCATTTCTGCATACCTGGTTATACCGGTTTTCCCAGCTATCTTCTTTGGAATTATAAGTAAAAAAGTAACGCTTACAGCGGCCAAAGTTTCCGTGGTTGTAGGTATATTGCTTTCCACTTTATTTGTAATTGATCAGTTTATTGGAGTGGAAACAGGAGAAAAGCTCTTTCCATTTCTTCATTATAAACTGACCTTAAATTTTGGCTATCGGGGATTATGTGCTACAATATTCATCACTGGCATTCTTTTTCTTGTTTCCGCATATACTGAAAAAACTTCACCTGAAAAGCTCATAAAAACCACGACTAACTATTCTAAAAAAATTGAGAAATTTTCTGGGCTTTCAGATTGGAGGCTTCAATTAGCTGTTTTATCAATTGTAACCATCATGCTATATATTTGGTTAAGCTAATAAAAAGGATAAGAATAATTATGTCTCCCAGGTTCGAAGATCTGCTTTTGTTGATTTGTTTCTAGCTAATCCCAGGCATTCGGAAATATTTTTTCAGCATTGAGTCGGTAAATTTTATCTACAACAATTTTTGGTAATTTCAATCCCTGAAATTCTGAGTTGAGTTGAGGAACTGTCATCATTACATCTGTATTAAAGTATTTCCAATCATTCATCCACGTTTTGTTCATGTAAGCTTTTAATTCGGCTGGAGCCACACCTTCTAATTGTTGAAAGTCCGTGCCATACAAAATCCTGTCCTGATACTTAATTATAAAATCCCGCACCTTGGTTCTGTTTATTTCAGATTGAACCTGTAAGTGACAAATACGTTCCGCTAAATCTACTGATGCATTTGGGAAATTGTCAAGAAAAGTGGCGATCCTATCCACACTCCACTCCAGAGTCGCCAAATGTGCTCCTATAAAAGTTAGTTCCATATTTTTTTTCAGCATGTTATCCCTGGCAGTCATCTGATCTTCATAAGAAGGTAATTCAGGATGATTGTACATATGAAACTTCGGGTTTTTCGAAAAGTAATCCCGGTCGCTGTTAACCGTCATTTCCATCAAAGGCAACCAACAGTTTTTAGGTTCGCCGGCATGACTGAGTAATACTTTGTTCCGATCTTTAATAAATTGAAATACAGTATCGAACTTCGGATCTTCAAGCGTAATATAAACTCCATTTTTATCTATTTTATCCATGCCGATATTTTTCCAGATCTTTATTCCAAGGGAGCCGTTTTCAAAGTCTTTTTTCATTTTTTCAATGACTTTGTCAGACCATTCCGGATCATCCCAATCTTCCAAAGTAAATGCTGTAGTAAATGCTAAAATATCCGGGTCTTCCCGATGGTGTTTAACCAGAAACCTTATTTGCTCTTCCAGTGGTGGATAGTCAGGAACGACGTCAACTGCCATCACCATTAACTTAAAGTTTTTTGCCCTGGCTTCTTCAATCATGGTTTTACCTTCAGTGATCACATGGGCATGCGTGTCGATTTTAGGCACTCGATTGAAATCCTCCATTGAATAGTTTTCTGATTCTGTCATATTCCTGGTTTTCTTTTCGCTTTTAGTAGTGTAACTCATTACAGAATAAATTATGAGATTATAATTAGTTTTGGTATTGCTTATAATTGATTTACCCAAAATAAATTAGGATCACGAATTATTGAGGTTAAGCACCTGCCCATCTTTCAACAATTTTTCCTTCAATTCATCATAGGATAGTTCATGGATTTCAATGCCTTTCTTTAGTGCCATGGAAGCTACAATGCCAGCACTTTGGCCTAAGATCATGAAAACAGGCTCCATGCGAATCGATCCAAAAGCAATATGCGAACTGGATACACAAACAGGAACTATCAGGTTGGTGCATTCTTCCTTTTTTGGCAAAATGGATCCCAGTTCAATTTTATATGGATTTTCCGGATGAACGCCAATATCTCCTTCATTTTGAACAAATCCATCCGGCTTGATGTAGCGCTGTACATTGTGTGAATCCATCGTATAGGAACCCATCCCTATGGGCTTATGTACTGGTTTTTCACCAAGAATTTCGTTTTCTGTCATCACAAATTCCCCGATCATTCTTCTTGCTTCCCGCACATAGATTTGATGCGGCCAGTTTTCATTATCAATAAACTCATCGGCTGCCAGACCCCATTGCGACATTTGCTCACGGATATCCTCCGGTACTTTAGTATCATTTGCCAAAAAATACATCAGTCCTTTTTGATAATCCTCATGCTCTTTGATGATCTCTTTTCTCCTTTCATAGGTAGCTTCCGGATAATCATAATTCATCCCTATATTATCTGTACTGAAAGGTCCGTGGTTATTGGTATCTGTCTTGAGATTGGGGATTTGATCAAATTTGTGAAAAACTTCCCTCCAACCCGACTCAAAAATCCTGGACAAAAGCTCATACTGATAAGCATCGTAATCATCCGGCTTTGAAAACGACACCCTGTTATCAGGATGATTGCTCAGGCACATCCTAAAACAATATGCTTGAATACGATGATCTTCTTCACCTTTATTACCTGGATTTTCGGTGGAAATTTTTGGTATTACACCACTCGATGGATCTCCTGGAATTACATAAGGATCGATATCTTTTTTCATGTGATGTCCATGATGAAGCACACCAACCTGGATACCATTCCACTCCTCGCCGTACTCACTGTTGGCCTCTCTACCTACGTAATAGCTGACGTTGGCTTCAGCCATCAGGTCTCCTTCATAAGTTGCATCAATAAATATTTTTCCACTAAAAGATTTGCCGGAAAGTGTTTTTATGGATTTAATAGCATTTTTATTTAATTCTACACCATTTGATCGATCCAGCCACTCATCCCGGTAAAGCTCAATTTCATATTCCGCAATCAATTCTTCAAAGACATTTTCTGCTACATGAGGTTCAAAAATCCACATGGTTCTAT
>DAOVVI010000023.1 GCA_030637245.1 Cyclobacteriaceae bacterium | reverse complement strand
CCATATTGTGGTTCTTTATATTTATTATAATAATACTCAGTAAAGAATCGCTTAATCTTCCTGATGTCCACAGATCCTTCCATTTCCCCACGTGTACATTCCCCTTCACAAGGCGCATAACAGGCCCTTCCAAGGGATCCCGGAAGTGGGGCGTCTTCCATGTGCAGGTTAAAAGCATCTTCAAATCTTCCATCTTTTACCAGGGAAATATACCCGTGAGCTTTTACCCCTCCCGGACAGGTTGCTATACAGGGAGATGAAACACCCCCACGGTCAATAACAGCAATTTTTGGACTGGCAGTTGAAAAAGGAATATAAACTGTTTTACGGGAAACCGTGCCATAAGAAAACTGATCAGGAAAAAAAACCGGACATTTATCTTCACATTCCATGCATCCGGTGCATGTGGCTTCATTAACATATCGTGGATGTTTTACAACCCGGGCAAGATACCCGTTCTTATTTTTATGGATATCTTTAACATCCGAATAAGTGAGAATGGTTATATTCGGATGCCGGCTAACTTCCGACATTTTTGGTGTTGTAATACAGGCAGCACAGTCCAACGTGGGAAAAACCTTGCTCAATTGGATCATTTTCCCTCCAATAGAAAGATCCTTCTCTACGATAAGTATTTTAAATCCCATGTTGGCGAGGCTTAATTAAGTTTCCTGACCGGCCACACCACCACCTACTACCAGAACATCATAATTCTCCTCCATTCGATTCTTTAATTATCAATTGAAATTCAGAATGTACATACATACACTTTTTCAGTTTTTAAGCTCTTTTTGTATGTTTCCCATTTCTGTTAATGATTGCATAAAATTCTTCATGTGGTTTACAAACGGATCAGCACATACGGAACAAATCGCTCCCATTTTAACCCTGGCTACGTTAATCCCTTGTTTCTCCATTTCTTTCTGTGCCTCCTGTATAGCCATAGATGTTACATCAGCGCAATCATTCCTGTAGGCACAGTCGGTACCGTCACTGGCGATAAATACCCCGTCAATGCCACTTTTAATGGCATGTAATATCCACCTTGGTTTAACTCCGCTTGTACATGGAATGGAGATATTATAAACCGAAGGTGGATAATGCTTTTTTAATAATCCAGCCAGGTCAATCGCCGGATCTGATATTTTTTCAGAAGAAAATACCAGAATTTTCGGGATAAAAGGAGCGCCGGTTGCGGTCATTTTTTATTTTTTCAGGTAGATTGTGAAATAACCGGACTCCTCATAATCCCCCAGGTAATCATACCCTTTTTTCTTAGCCCACCTGGGAATATCTCGTTTAGTTCCTTCATCTGTAGAGAGGATTTCCATAATACCTCCGGAAGAAATATCGGCAATAGACTGCTTAACAGCCAGTAATGGACCTGGACATGCAGTACCGCGGGCGTCAACCACTTTGTCAGCTTTCAAGTTTTTTAATTCTTCAGTTGTCATGATCATTACTTCTTTTTATTAAATAAATAAGTTAATATCCGAATTTTCGGCAGAATCCATATATTCACCAATACCGCATATATCATCTGCCAGATCAATAAAATCTTCGAGTTTTTCACCATGCCAGACCTTTCCGGCAAATCCGCAAATATGGATTTTTACATTGGTTAATTCTTTTGCCTTTTTAAAAGCCTCAGTCCAGTGGGGAGTTCCAAGTCGTTTCAGTGATGCCAGAAATTCATCTTTCTTATCTGTGATTTCTGCAACACGGTCGTTGATCATTG
Source organism: Cyclobacteriaceae bacterium (assembly GCA_030637245.1). Lineage (GTDB taxonomy): Bacteria > Bacteroidota > Bacteroidia > Cytophagales > Cyclobacteriaceae > JAAUQL01. The sequence goes on along the minus strand of DAOVVI010000023.1, from coordinate 8,648 downwards.
CATTCTCCTTTTTAAAAGCGAACGCAGCCTGTAAAAGAACGAAGATTTCCACATCCATATCCTCAGCCGCAGCACCACCAAGGATTACTCCGGCAGCGGTTAGTTTATCAACGCAGCCTGAGAAAAGAGCTAATGTTAATTTTTTGTTTTCCATTTTTTTTATCTCCTGTTTTAAGTTTGCATTGTTTTTAATTAACAATACAAAATTACAGGCAACTCTAATGCACCCAAAATTATTCAGCGTGAGCCTAATCAAATACAATTGTGATTTACATCACATCTCGAAAAAGATGAGTAATTTTATGACTTGAATTTTGATAACCTGGATATTTTAATAAATCTGGACGTAATGGGTTATTATTACGTGTTCAAAACGGAATGTGAGGAATCGTTAGAAATCTCTTTTTATCCAGTGGATAAGTAATGGTAAATGAGGAGTTATGCGTTTCTTTATTTAATATAATCTTATGAATTTGGATATATGTAAATTTTGCAGTACACGGTCATCAGCAGCAGAGCAATTGGGTAGTGATGAATTGGATAAGCTTAATTATAGTTGCGTTAAAGTCTCTTTTTCGAAAGGAGATATTATATTTAAACAAAATGCACTCTCATCTAACATTATTTATATAAGAGAGGGTCTTGTTAATATACACATCACCGGACCCAAGAGAGAACAGATATTGAAAATTGCCAAGGGGCCGACATATCTTGGGATACCAACAACATTAGGAGATAAAATAAATCACTATTCTGCGACTGCGCTCACCGAAACGGAAGTGTGCTTTATTGACATTAATACATTCAAAGAATTTATTGCAACAAATAGTGATTTTGCTTACGAGATCATAGTTGATTTATGCAAAAATGAACTATACCATTTTCACTGTTGTGTAAATCAACTACAAAAGCAGAGCCCCGGACGGATTGCAGAAGCATTGTTGTTTTTTGCTAATGAAATTTTTGAAAACGATAAATTTATCCTCCCGCTTAACCGTCATGAGTTTGGCGACCTGACCGGTTGTTCACGCGAAAATGTATCGCGAACGCTCACCGATTTTAATAAAGAAGGATTGATAAAAATCGATGGTAAAAAAATTGAAATCATTAAAGTGGATTCTCTGGAATGGATAAGTAAGAATGGATAATAAAATTGAAATCCATATTTTGAAACATAATCACCTGTCAAATGATCAGGGTATTATTGATTACTTATTATTTTCTTTATACCTCTGGAAATCAGAAGGTATCTCCTTTGGTGGGAAATGATTGTTGGCTTCATTTACATCAGCAGTTTCCTTAAATGGATCCAGTACTACATTTTCTAATTCCTTGTCCAAAACAAAAACTTTTGTCACTTCATCTTCGTTTTGACGCCAGATTTCGGCAGGTATCAGTTTAATTTCTGATGAGCCATCTCTAAAATTAAATTGTAAAATTACCGGCATTACCAATCCACCCTGGTTTTTCAGTTTAACTTCGTAATAATTCTGATCAGCGTTGATCAATTCATCAGTTTCAGATAGAGTTGTTTTTAAAGGTATTGGAATTAATAACTTTTCCTTAGGACTTATGATATCATCAGGGGTAAATCCTTTGGTATTTATTCTCCCTGATTCATCGCCACCTTCTTTTTTCTTTTTCTTTTGCCTTTTCTTGTTGCTTACCGTAGCTTCTTCTTCGATTTGATCATCATACTTATACCAGGTTACATCTGCAACCTCAATGTCAACATTATCGGTTGTATAAAACCAACCTTTCCAAAACCAGTCCAGATCTACAGCGCTGGCGTCTTCCATTGTCCTGAAAAAATCTGCCGGAGAAGGGTGCTTGAAAGCCCATCGCTTGCTGTATTCTTTGAAGGCATAGTCAAATAATTCCGGTCCCATAATGGTCTCCCTGAGGATATTTAATGCTGTAGCAGGCTTTGCATAAGCATTGCTCCCAAATTGCTTAACTTGCTCGGAGTTGGTCATAATAGGAACCATATAGTCTTTACTGCCTTTCATATATGGAACAATTTTTTCCGGCGGTCCTCTTCGCGATGGATAATTGGGATCCCATTCCTGTTCGGTCAGATATTGAACAAATGTATTTAAACCTTCATCCATCCAGGACCACTGTCTTTCATCCGAATTGATAATCATTGGAAAAAAGTTGTGCCCAACCTCATGGATTATTACCGATATCATACCTCTTTTTAAACGGTCAGAATACACTCCATCTTTATTTGGCCGTCCGTAATTGAAACAAATCATTGGATATTCCATACCATTTGAAGCTTCGACTGAAATTGCTACCGGATAGGGGTAGTCGATGGTATATTTGGAATAGGTTTTTAACGTTTGCGCTACAACACGAGTCGAGTATTCTTCATATAATGGGTTTGCTTCTTTGGGATAGTAGGACATTGCCATTACAGGTTTTCCTGCAATATTCACACCCATGGCATCCCAGATTAACTTTCTCGAACTCCCAAAAGCAAAATCACGGACATTATCAGCATGATATTCCCATACTTTTTTGTCTTTTGCCTTTTCTTTTTCTTTTTTCTCAACTTCCTCCTGGGATACAATGATCACCGGTTCACTTGAAGTTTTTGCTTTATCAAAAAGAGCAATTTGTTCCACAGTTAACACTTCCTCAGGATTTTGCAGTTCTCCTGTTGCCGCAATAATGTGATCAGAAGGAACAGTTATTCTTACTTTATAATCGCCAAAAGGAAGTGTGAATTCCCCTCTCCCTAAAAATTGCTTGTTTTGCCAGCCATTCACATCATCATAAACGGCCATCCTTGGGAAAAACTGAGCAATGGTATAAAGATAATTTCCATCCTCCGGGAAAAATTCCATACCGGATCTTCCTCCAACAGCTTTACGATCATTAATGTTATAGTTCCATTTTACAGAAAAAATAAATTGCTGCCCTTTATGAATCGTTTCAGGTAAATTAACCCGCATCATGGTTTTATTGATCGTATAAGGCAGGTCATTACCTTTCATATCTTTAACTTCCAATATGTTAAACCCGAGGTCAAAGCTATGTCCAATAAGGCTTTTAAGCCTACCCTCAGTTATATCCTGGTTAATATAAGAATTAGCTGTGCTGTAAGAATCTGAGTCCACATTTCTCATGTTTTGCTCCAGTTGGAGCCAGAAATATGACAATAGATCCGGAGAGTTATTTGTATAAGTAATCACCTCAAAACCACTTATTGTTTGATTTTCATCATCGAGTTCTACGTCAATTACATAATCTGCTTTCTGCTGCCAGTATTCATGTCCGGGGGCTCCGGAGGCCGTTCGGTACGAATTGGGAGTAGGCAGCATTGTCTCCATTTGTTCAAATTTCCTTCCCTTAACACTCTCCTGTCCATAACCCTCCAATGAGATTAGGAAAATAGCAACGAATATGACATTAATTTTCATTTAAAATCTGTTTAATCTAACCAAAACCTTGATTCAAACATTAGGGTAAGTGCAACCCCTGCAATACCTGAGGAAATGACCATTACCCAGTCTCTTCTGTTTATTCCAATCAAACTCACGAAAATGAAGGCTATTAGTAAAAATGATAAGGATACAACGATTTGGCCGGAACCAATACCTAAATTAAATGCAAAAAATTGATCCCATACCTTCATAGATCCGTTGGTGATTCCGGTTAAATACCTGCTGTAACTAAAGCCGTGAATAGCGCCAAAAACCAAAGCCAAAAAGTAGTTTTTTCTCATGTTCCCCTGATAACGAAAATTGTCCTTTTTTTTGAAAACGTTCGAAAATGAAGTAAAGAAAATCGTTAAAGGAAGGAGATATTCAATCAGCTCATAATTGTATTTTATGACTTTGAAGCTGGCAAGTGAAATCGTGATGGTATATCCTAATATAAAAAATACGAGTAGAATAATCACTCGCTTCCAGTCTTTTATGGTAAAAACCACAAGAAGAGAAATAAGAAACAGTATATATTCAACATTGTAAATGTCCAGAATATACCTGATGCCTAGTTTATAGTATAATAAAAACTGCGATGTCACAGAGTGAATTCATTAAAAATTAAAAAATTGTATTTTAAAAAGAATCGCAATATTAATGCATAAATTTGAATTTAAATAATAATTTCATTGAAATGCTTTTGCTGTTTGCCCGGTATTTTTGCTTTATTTTAATTTCAAATTTACATCCTTTTCATGTGAGTATATGTGAAGTGTATCACAATCCCAAGACTCAATCGCTTGAAATATCCATGAAAATTTTCATCGATGATCTCGAGTTAGCCATACAAAATCAGGGCAATGCTGAATTCGAATTAGTCAACTTAACTGATAACAATTTTAATAAAACTCCTCTTAAAAGATATATCACAGATCGATTTAAAATTAAAACGAACGCAAAAGCTGTCACCTTGGAATTGGTGGGTTATGAATTTGATAACGATGCTATTTTATGCTATTTCGAAGCAAAAAAAATAAAAAAGATACATGTCATCGAAATTGAAAATACCATAATATCGGAGGTTTTTAATGATCAGATTAATCTTACGCATTTTCAATATAATGGGGAAATGAAAAGCTTAAAAGCTACTAAGGATAATCCCACAGGAATCATTAATACTTCAGGATGGTAATTTAGCGGGAAAGTGTATATCATATGCGATATCCCAGTATTTCCCATTATGTTTTAATAAAAACAAACTTTTTGCCTTGAATGATGTTCGGAAAGTTTCAAATTTATATTTCTCCCATGCTTTGTAAAACATTTGTGGTGACAGATCCCTAAAGGCCAAAGTCATGTGAGGGCTAAAAGGTTTGCTCATATTAATGTTAAAACCCAAATGCTCATTACATTTTTCCACAAGCGTCTTTTGAAGAGATTCAAGCATATCATTTTTAATAAGTTTTAAATAGACTACCCTTGGCTTGAAAGCGCCATAGTCTGAAAATGAAACCTCAAATGAAGTGCATGAATCGGCAAAATCTAATAAATGCTTTGCTATTCTTTTTTCATTTTTATTCTCTAAAGTAAAGGGTGGAATTAAGGTAATATGGGGAGGTGATTTTAAAGCATGAACCGTATGATATGATTTTGAGAATTCAAGTTTTAATGCATTAACCTGCTCTCGAAGAGGTTCATCTGGAATTAGTGCAATAAAGTATAAAGATTTATCTTTCATCTATCTTTCAAATTTACAAATGAATGTAATATTGAGAATACATATACAGTAGTTATGATTCGTGGAAGCACCTATATTTACAATATAATTCATACTTATAAGATCGTTATTTAACCTGAACTAATCAGGGAATAATTAAAGATAGTTGTAATATGGTGGAAATCACGGCCAATGCCTTGCCGGCAGTCGGGCTTATCTGCAAACAAGAAATATTCATGAATAATAGAGGTTAAATACAAAGCTTTTTAAACTTATGCTTTTTCCTAAATCTTCATGCTTTAAACTAACTACACTAAGTATTTTTTTTCTTTTTAGTTTTTCCTTGTTTGGAAAAGGATTCAGGGTGATCACTATTGCCGAAGACACCATAGTAAAAATGCATGGATATATTTATGACACAATCAGCGAAAATCCTGATAAAATTGGTGTGCCTGCTAACATTATCCTGGAAAGTTTGCCCTATGGTAGTGAAATAGGAATTATCAATTCCAAAGATTCAAGCGGCTATTATGAATATTATATAAATATGGCGAATACCTATAAGATTGATATCCGTTCTGATAAACACAGCTGGTATTCTGAAAATCTTGATCCTCATATGGTCGTACAAAATGGTGAAATAAGGAGGAATTATTATTTGGATCCACAAGTAAAAGAAAACCAGGTCATTAGGCTAAATAAACTTATTTTTGAACAAGGAAAATCAAATATTACTATCGAGTCATATGGGGTATTAAATAGACTTGTAGGATTAATGAAAGAAAATTCTTCAATGCACATACAATTAGAGGGGCATACAGATTACCGGGGAAGTAAGAAATTAAATATGGAATTGTCCCAGAAAAGAGTCGATGCAGTAAAAGCCTACTTAATTGGCAAAACGATAAAATCAAAAAGAATAAAAACAAAAGCTTTCGGAGGTACAAAGCCATTAGTACGGGAACAATCTATAGAAGCTTCGGAAATTAACAGAAGGGTTGAAGTGAGGATCTTAAAACTCAAGTAGATTTAGTATCATTGAAAACAAAGCCTTAAAATTGGGACTATAATATGCTTAAAAAGTATTTATTAATATTCATAATTTTAATTCCTTTTATCTCAAATGCTCAGCGAGTTTATTGGGCAAGCGAAATACTGGATTTTTCATCGGAATTATCTCAAAAGGAGTATTCTGCAAAACAAGTACTGAGTAAACCAAATGCAATGCCACAGGGAGGGGACAACCCAAATGCGTGGATGCCGGCAAAGCCAAATAAACTTGAGTTTATATCCGTAGCATTTGACAAAGCAATTCGAGTCGAGCAAATTATAATCGTTGAATCATACAATCCCAGTGCGGTTTATGAGATTTACTTGTACGACAAAAATGGGAATGAGTTTCTGGTTCATACATTTGAACCAAGACCAATTGATCTTAAATCAAGAATATTAAGAATAAATATTGAAAAAACTAAATACCAGGTGGAGGTAATGAGGATTTTGTTAGATGGAAGAAAAGTACCAGGTTATACAGGAATTGATGCAATTGGTGTTTCCAGCTCCAAGAAACCAATTGAGATTACCATTGAGCAACCCGAGAGACTCGTCGAAGATATTATTGTAGAAAGATTAAGCAACAATGTAAATAGTCAATATCAGGAAACGAGGCCCCTGATTTCACCTGATGGCAAAACCTTGTATTACAGCCGTGCCAACCATCCGGGAAATATTGGTGGAGAAAAGGATGAAAATGATATATGGTATTCTGAATTAAATAGTGAAACCAATGAATGGAACAAATCTAAAAACATTGGAAAACCTCTTAACAATAAAGGGCCAAATTATATAAGTTCCATTACTCCTGATGGCAATGCAATGACTGTATTATTAGGCAATCAATATACTAAACGTGATAAAATGAAACCAGGGGTATCGGTTTCTAATAAATTAAGTGATGGGTGGAGCAAACCACAACCTTTGGATATTATTAATCCATTAATAGAAACTACAGATGGAAATTATTTTCTGGCCAACAGCAGGAAAGTATTGATCATGGCAATAGATCGTTTTGATGCATATGGAGGAAAAGATCTTTATATCAGCTTCTTACAAAGAGATAATAAGTGGACTGAACCTCTAAATCTTGGAAACGATATAAATACGGTGCATACGGAATCCTCTCCATACCTTGCTGCTGATAATGAAACGTTATATTTTTCTTCAAAAGGATTTAGTGGGTACGGAGGAAATGATGTGTATATCAGTCGTCGATTAGATGATACCTGGACCAATTGGACAGAGCCGGAAAACCTTGGCCCGGACATTAATTCCGTAGGAGATGATGTGTTTTTTAATATCCCGCCCTCAGGTCAACTTGCGTATTATTCCAAGTCACAAGAAGTCGGATTTAGTGATATTTATAAAATTTCAATGCCAATATTCTATCAACCGGCACCAATAATAAGCATTTCCGGTAAAGTTGTTGATGCAGGGACAAATGAACCTGTAAATGCAAAAATCTCTTATAATTTATTGCCAGAAAACTCTAATGTGGGATTTACATTGTCTGATTCGCTTACGGGTGTATATGAAATTCTGCTTCCAGCCGGATCTGCTTATGACTACAAAATTGAAGCAGTAGGATATAAAAGTAATAACGAGCATATCGATTTGATAGATGAAGTAGATTTCAGAGAAATTGAGCGTGTAATCTCATTAAATAAAGGAGAAGATGCACCGGTTATTGTTGCCATAGCAGATAGTTATGATGATAAAAGACTTGAGAAATTTATCTCCGGTGAGGAGACTAGTTTGATTTTAGATAGTTCTGTATTGTTTGAATTAGCCTCTGATTATATAAATGAATTAGCTTATCCAATATTGGATAAGATAACTACTTTTTTGAAAGAAAATCCTTCGATAGAATTAATTATTTCTGGTTATACAGATAATATTGGCCCTGGACAATTTAATATAAATCTATCTAAGCGAAGAGCTAATTCTGTTTTGAACTATTTCGTAAAAATGGGTCTTTCAGAGTCAAGATTTGAGACTGCGGGATATGGATCTCAGAAACCAATTGCGTCTAATGATACTCCCGAAGGCAGAAGTAAAAACAGAAGAGTAGAATTTTTAATTAAAGAATAATGAAGCCAAAATTTGTAATTGTCTAAAGCCCGGTTCTGTTGGGCTTTTTTTTAGTTTTTATTTTAAAATCCTTCATCATCGTCTTCTACCTCCTCTTCCTCTTTTTCAGTTGCTTCTTCAGGATTAAGTAGATCCTCTTCTGTTAGAGCTTCTTCCGTTAGAGTTTCCTCTGGCAGAGTTTCTTCTGTTAGAGCTTCTTCTGTTAGAGTTTCATCTGTTAGAGTTTCATCTGGTAGAGTCTCTTCCGGTAGAGTCTCTTCCGGTAGAGTTTCCTCTGGCTGAAAATCATCAGACAAACTTTCTTCAGTATTATCTTCTATTTCCATAGGTAGTGTATCACCGTCCTCAGT
>DAOVVI010000355.1 GCA_030637245.1 Cyclobacteriaceae bacterium | reverse complement strand
GATGGAAAAAGTACCAGACGCCGGTTATGACATCGTAGGACTTTGGATCAGTGGATTACAAAGAAAACTTACCTTAAAAAATCTCATGTTTCCAATTAAACTATTGAGCAGCATGATGAAGACCAGGAAAATCATTAATGATTTTAAACCTGATGTAGTGATTGGCGTGGGAGGTTATGCAAGTGGGCCTACTTTACAAGCTGCAGCTAAAAAAGGTATCCCAACTTTACTACAGGAACAAAATTCATATGCCGGATTGACCAACAAATTTTTAGCGGAAAAGGCCAAAAAAATCTGTGTCGCCTATGAAAATATGGACAAATATTTTCCAAAAGAAAAAATAGTCCTTACCGGTAATCCTGTAAGAAATGACATTATTGACGTTGATAAAAAACGTGATCAGGCGCTGAAATTCTTTGGACTGGATTCGCAGAAGAAAACGTTATTTTCCTTTGGCGGAAGTCTTGGGGCCAGGACACTGAATGATAGTTTGATTAATAATTTACAGGATCTGATTGTTGCAGAGGTGCAGGTAATCTGGCAAATCGGCTCCTTTTATTATAAAGAATTCCAGGAAAGATTAAGAGACTTCGACCTTAAGAACATAAAATATTTCGAATTTCTTAAAGAAATGGATCTGGCTTATGCTGCCGCAGATGTGATAATCTCCAGGGCCGGGGCGTTATCCATTTCAGAAATATGCCTCACCGGTAAGCCGGCCATATTGGTTCCGTCTCCAAATGTGGCGGAAGACCATCAGACTAAAAACGCTATGGCGCTGATCAATGAAAAAGCAGCTATTTTAGTAAAAGATAAAGATGCAAGGAGCAATCTTGTGCCTGAAGCATTGAGAATATTATTTAATGAAAATCAGCAAAAAGTACTTTCAACAAATATAAAAAGACTTGGGAAGCCGCATGCGGCAGAAAATATAGTGCGAGAAATTATAAGTATAATCAGTTGAAGATCGAAGACAAACATATCGTCTATTTCTTAGGTATCGGAGGTATCGGCATGAGCGCCCTGGCAAGGTGGTTTATGCGACTTGGGAAAAAGGTCTATGGATATGACAAAACGGAAACCCCATTAACCCGAAAACTTATCGAAGAAGGTGCCGATATTCACTATGATGATGCAATAGAAAATATTTCTTCAGCGGTATTGAATTCTAAAAATAGAGTTTTAGTGATCATTACACCTGCGATACCGGGGAATCACCTTGAGTATAATTATCTCCTTGAAAATGAATTTACAATTTTAAAGAGATCTGAAGTTTTAGGACTAATCACAAAAGATTTATATTCCATAGCTGTTGCCGGAACCCATGGAAAGACAAGCACTTCTGCCATGATCGCTCACATATTGAAGAATTCGGGAAAATCAAGTGTTTCACTAATAGGGGGAATTCTCCAGGAATATGAATCCAACTTGATAATTGAAGGCGATCATACTCCTGAAACCATTGCTGTACTGGAGGCGGATGAATATGACAGATCTTTCTTAAAATTATCTCCAGACATAGCTGTAATCACTTCTGCCGATGCTGATCACCTGGATATTTACGGTGGGCACGATGAAATGAAATCTTCATTTAAGCATTTCATCCAAAAAGTAAAACCAAATGGTCATGTCTTTATAAATGAAATACTCACGTCATGGTTAATTAATGAAAAACCAACAGTTGAAAGCCATTCATATGCGCTGGAAAAAGGAGTAAATAAAACATCCAATATCCATATCTCCGGATCTGATTTTATTTTTGATTTCAATGGCGAAATTGAAAATATCGAGGAGGTCAGGCTGTCTGTTCCCGGTTTCCATAATGTTGAAAATGCAGTGGCCTCCATATCCGTGGCATTGCAGTTAGGAATTGACAGTGATAGCATCAAGTCTGCTCTTTCCTCCTTTAAAGGAGTAAAAAGGAGATTTGAATATCAAATTAAAACGGATGATCTGGTGTATATTGATGACTATGCACATCATCCCATGGAAATCAAGGCATTTCTTAGTTCTGTGCAGAGCCTTTATCCAAACAAAAAAATAACGGCGATTTTCCAGCCGCACCTTTTTACCCGGACAAGAGATTTCGCAGATGGATTTGCGGAAAGCCTTGACATGGCTGATCAGGTCATACTAATGAATATTTATCCTGCCAGAGAATTACCGATCGAAGGCGTGACATCTAAAATCATCTTTGACAAGATGAAAAAAGAGAACAAAATTATAACTGAAGATATTCAACTTTTAAATACAATCTCCAAAATAGACTCGAAGGTTATTGTGACAATTGGGGCAGGAGATATTGACCGATTTGTACAACCAATTAAAGATTTACTGGAAAAGAGAAAATGAAATTGAAGCTAAAAAAAATATGGCCTATTGCTAAAGTCGCAGGATTGGTGATCATCATTTTTGGTTCTATCGGTTTTGTAGAAAAGCAGTATGACAATAGGATATGCACTTCGATCAAAGTGGATATTGACAACCAGTTTGAAAACTATTTTATCAACGAAAGTGACGTCATCGATCTGATAACCAGAGGAGGAGATCATCGAATTGTAGGTGAATCTTTTGATTATCTGAATTTGAAAGGGATAGAAATTGAACTTTTAAAAACAAAATTCATACGAGAAGCAGAGGTCTATAAAGACCTTGAAGGAAACCTTATGATCAGCATAGATCAAAGCAGACCAATAGCTCGTATGATGAGTCGAAAAATGAAGGATCGTTACATCAGCAACAACGGGGAAGTTCTGCCATTGTCAAAAAGATATACTGCAAGGGTGATGTTGATCGATGGAGCTTTTGCAGACAATGCAAAGTTGTACAATTTGAACGAAACAGAAATGGGCAGACAATTAATGGAACTTTTAAGATTTATTGAAAAGGACAAGTTTTGGAAAGCTCAGATTGCCTGGATGAACATCGATAAAAAAGGAAATATCACCATGTACACACAAGTAAGCAAGCAGGTAGTTGAGTTTGGTAAACCGGTGGATATCCGGGAAAAATTTAGGAAACTAAAAATATTTTATAAAGATATATTGCCAACAAAAGGTTGGAATAGCTATAACAGAGTAAGTGTGAAATTTAAAGATCAAATAGTTTGCGAATAACTTTCAATTATGGAAAAAGATAAAATTGTTGTCGGCCTGGACATAGGAACCACCAAAATTTGCGCCATAGTCGGACGCAAAAATGAGTTTGGTAAACTTGAAGTTTTGGGAATGGGAAAAGCTGTATCTGATGGAGTGATCAGAGGCATCGTATCAAATATTGATAAGACCATTTTTGCTATTGAAAAAGCCGTAGAAGAAGCAGAAAACCAATCTGGTATTAATATCCGCGTTACAAACGTTGGTATTGCCGGCCAGCATATCAGGAGTTCAATTCAGCATGGAAGTATTACGAGAAATTCCACTGAAGATGAAATTACAATTGAAGACATTAATCGAATCACCAATGACATGTACAAAATTGTAATTCCTCCGGGTAGCGAGATTATTCATGTGATGCCACAAGATTACTATGTGGATTATGAGGATGGCATCAAAGATCCTGTAGGTAT
>DAOVVI010000375.1 GCA_030637245.1 Cyclobacteriaceae bacterium | reverse complement strand
TTAATTCCTTGCACATAAAATCAGCAATATAGTCCAACACCGGTCTCTGCCTTCTAAATTGAAAACCTTGTAATCTACGACCTTGAAGTACATATTTCCATAAACATGCTTCAGCTTTAGTCATTTCAGACCTTAATTTCTTCGCTGTAGCAGTAAGTTTATTATTGTATAAAAAGAAATTCTCTTTATTAGCTTTTGGCATTTATATTTTCATATTTATATCTTTTATTAACTATCTTAGTTTTCCTCTCCCCGCCCTGTAATGTCATTAACTTAAGCATATTTTTTTATTTCCTCTCCCTTCACCCTCTCCAGAGAGGGATAATAGGAGCTTAAATTAATGACATTATCTGCGAATTACCTCTACATTTTTCCTACCTCGTCCGCAAGCGGGTTTGATATATGTTGTTTCTATCCTTACAATTGATACTTTTTAATTTTTCTGTACAAGGTTGTTCTTCCCATACCCAACTCACTTGCAGCATGAGATAAATTTCCTTTTGTTTTTATCAAGGCTTCTTTAATCGTCAACTTTTCGACCTCCTTTACATCAAACGAATTTGTTGATTTTATAAAGTTGGAATTCATCTCAAGCTTTTGAATGAAATCTTTTGATTCCAGCTTTGACGCTGTACTTAAGATGACTGCTCTTTCAGCAGCGTGCTGTAATTCCCTTACATTACCAGGCCAATTATAATCCATCAGTTCGTCCATCTCATTTGCGTCGATAGTCAATCCTCTTTTGTCATATTTTTTAGAAAATTCCTTTATAAAGTGAAGGATTAGAAATGGAATATCCCGCGTCCGGTTTCGTAATGGCGGTACCGGTAACTCAACAGTATTTATCCTATAAAGCAAATCCTGCCTGAATTCCTTATCTTCTACTTCCCGGTATAGATCCTTGTTTGTAGCACAAATCAAGCGAATATCCAAATTGATGATGCCGGATGATCCAACACGGTTGATCTGTTTGTTTTGAATGGCAGTGAGGATCTTGGCCTGCATATTCAGGCTCAAATTCCCTATTTCATCTAAAAATAGCGTGCCACCCTCAGCAATTTCGAACCGGCCGGCTTTTGCCTCTTTTGCATCTGTAAATGCTCCCTTGGCATGGCCAAATAATTCCGACTCAAATAGCGTTTCCGAAATCGTACCCAGATCCACTTTGATAAATGGCTTATCTGCCCTTTTTGATTGACGATGAATAGCCCGGGCAACCAGCTCTTTGCCAGTTCCGTTTTCACCTAAAATCAAAATATTGGCAGAAGTGGCTGCTACTTTATCGATTACTTGCATCAATGATTGCATCGACTTATCCTTCCAAAGTAATTCTCCGGCGCCTTTTTCAATGTCTCTTTTCAGCGCCTCCTCTCTTGATTTTGCCTGGCTTAATTCCTGCCTTGATTTTTTTAGCTGGTACACATTATTTACGGTTGACAATAATTTCTCTTTTTCCCATGGTTTCACCAAGAAATCAATTGCCCCGATTTTCATGGCCTGAACTGCCAAATCTATATCTCCATAGGCGGTGTGCATGATGATATGTGTATCTGGCTTTTCCGCTAACATTTTGGTGAGCAACTCGAGCCCCTCCTTGCCGTCAGTGGCGCCACTTCGAAAATTCATGTCAAGAAGAACGACATCATAATTGTATTTTAGGAAAGACTCAAATGCAGCTGCCGGATTATTTTCTGTGTGCACATTTTGATACTGTTGTTTCAGGATCATTTTGACTGTATATAATACACCCTGATCATCGTCAATTATAAGTATGTTGCCTTTTTCAGCAGCCATTTATATTAAAGTTGGTAAATGAAATTACGCGGAAAGAATCGTACAAGCAACAAGATGTTTCAAAATGAAACATTTAATTGGTTCACATTGAAACAAAAATCCATACTAATTCCATAATCTATTTCATATACGATTGAAAACCTGTAACTTATGAATTGGGCATGGTCTTTGGCACGTTAAGCTCAAAACACAAGTAGAAATGGTGAAAATATCTTGCAAACATCTTATTTATTTTTAAACATCGACAGCCATGCTACGCAATTACCTGATCATCGCCTGGAGAGTCCTTTGGAATAATAAGTTTTTTTCCATCATCAATATACTTGGATTGGCTGTAGGTATGGCAGCCAGTATCCTTATTTTTCAGTATGTATCTTTTGAGCTGAGTTATGATAAATTTTGGAAAAACTCTGAAAATATGTATAGGGTAATTTACCAACAGCACAGGAATGGGGAAATAGTAGTTGAAGATGTTAAACATCCACCGGCCATAGCGCCATTTCTCTTTCAAAACATCCCGGAAATAAGAAATGCGTTACGGCTCAATGAAGAAGGCATTAAGCGACAGTTTAGTAAGATCAATGATGATGGATCACAGCATGCTGTAAATTTTAATAAATTTTACATCGTCGATTCGAGTTTCTTTCAATTTTTTAACATACAATTTCTACAGGGCAATCCTGCTACGGCATTAAAGAAGCCCAATTCAGTTGTGCTTACAGAATCAAGCGCTTTAAAACTTTTTGCAACTAAGGATGCCATTGGCAAAAACTTAGTACAGTTAGTTCATGACAGAAGTATAAAGGTTCTAAAAATACCTTTAATAGTTACCGGGGTGATTAAGGATCCACCGGAAAACACCCACTTGGATATAGAATTGTTGTTATCAGATAGTGATATTGACTGGCTCGATAATGTTTGGACATTTTGGCGATTAGCTCATACCTATGTGGAATTATTTCCTGATTCAAACCTGGAAACGATCCAATCGAAATTCGACACGCTTGTTCGTGAACGATACACTGAGTATTATACATCCAATCCTGAATTATCCGATGATGGCTTCAGGCCTTCCATAATTTTTCAAAACATACATGATATTCATCTTGGCGTCACGTACATCAATGAAATGAAACTTGGAGGAAACCGGGTTTTTGTAATTATACTTTCCACCATAGCATTATTTATTTTACTGATTGCATGGATGAATTACATCAATCTTGTCACCTCCAAAGCGATTACGCGTGCAGGAGAAGTCGGTATAAAAAAAGTGGTTGGCGCTAGTCGGTTCCACTTGATCCTCCAGTTTATCTGTGAGTCGCTTTTGATAAATATTGTTGCACTTTTTATCGCGATTACCTTCATTCATATCACGCATTTGGGTTTAGGTGATATTGGAAAATTGAATATAGAGGGCCCGGCATTTTCTATGTATAATTATGAGACTGGCAAACCAGATGTTCAATTATTTATTTCCATCTTGTGTATCCTTTTTATCACCAATGTATGCATTGCAGGAATTTATCCTGCCTTCCTTTTATCTTCATTCAATATAAGCAAGGTGTTTAAAGGGAAGTTTTCTCAAAGTAAATCAGGAGTGAGAATCAGGAAATCACTTGTCGTACTTCAGTTTGCATTGTCCTGTAGCTTACTGGCAAGTA
>DAOVVI010000281.1 GCA_030637245.1 Cyclobacteriaceae bacterium | reverse complement strand
GATCAAATAGATAATTTGTGTGCTTATTGAATTATTGAGACGTTTGAATTTTGTTTTAATTATTTGACTTTAATGCATTCGGACAAGTTATAAGAATTCATTTTATTAACGGAAATTCTTTCTTTTCTCCAGAAGTGAGTCATGATATAAAATGTAAAGATTTGATAAACAGCGACATATATTTGTTTCAATTTTGAATGAAGTATTTTTTACTAATCTTTCCCACATTTTAAGACATAGATAAATTCTTTTTCAGATTTATTTCAATTGTTTGAATCTTGTAGGTTATTGTTTATAGCCCCTCAGAGTTATCCAAAGGAAACTCTGAGATATCCAATTCATAAGCTAAAAACCGTTAAGGCCCTTAGAAAAGTAAATTAACCAACATGTTGGTAAAAGTGGCAACTAAAGGGTCTATAATTTTCTATTATTTGTATGAATTCGTACTCTCAATTGGTAAAAGTTTTTAGAAAAACTTAACCCGCCACATCTTCGACTGAGTCAAGGATGTGGCAGGAGGACTTTTACTCCTTCATTTTAATCTATGGCTATGAATAATATTAATCCTCTGGAAATAGCATTCCAACTATAAAGTCTCCTGAGAGATATTTTTTACCTACTTCCTGGATGTCTTTAGCAGTTAAATTATCAATCCTCTCTTCTAATTCCTCTTGAAACAAGATACCACCTTGGGTAAATGAAGCGCCGAACAATTTGTTTACCCAATAGCTATTTTTCTTTAGGCTTTCTTTTAATGTTTTTCTCTTTTCCTCTTTTACTTTATTCAAATCTTTTTCCAAAGGGCCATTCTCAATGATATTTTTCAATTCACTTAAAGCGGCATCTTTAAGTTCAACCGCATTTTCCGGACCACATGGGAAACTGATTCTCAAATCATATCTGGAATAAGGAGTCACATACAATCCTCCCCTTGCTCCAACACCGTAAACACCACCTTTTTCCTCTCTCATAATTTCGATCAATTTTATTGTCAGAATATCACTAAGACATCTCAATTTGAATTGCTCCGGTCTGTTAAATGTGGCATCACCACCAAAGTTGATAACTACTGTGCTCTTTGCATCTACTCCTTTTTTATATATTTTTTCATGAGTTCCTTTAGGCGGCCTTACCCCCAGATCAATAAATTGATCTGATCTATCAATGCCAGAAAGAGATGCCAGGTAAGTTTGAGCATATTCAATGAACTTTTCTTCCTCGATGTTTCCAACGAAAAACAATTTAAAATCCCCGGGATTTGAAAACGCCTCTTTGTATTTATCTATGATCAAATCATAATTGGTATTATTCCATTCTTCTTCACTTGGAAGATGAAAAGTTCGAACGTTATTCTGGCTCATGAATTTACCATGCTCAATTTGGAAATACATTTGAGGATCGGAATTTAAATTGACATACTGGCTTTTCAATCGAGTTATATATGAATCATACGTATCCTGATCTTTTCTCGGAGAGGTGAAGTATAGATTGATCAGCTGAAACATGGTCTCCATGTCCTTTGGGGTAGAACTGCCATTGAATCCTTCACTTGACCCATCGATAAAAGGTGATATCCGAACCACTTTCCCGGCAAGGGCTTTTCTCAAATCAACATTGGAGAAATTGCCAACACCGGAGGAAGAAATTATCCGATTGGCGAGGTTCGTTTTTACATATTCATCATCTGTATAGGTGGAAGTACCTCCATAACTATACCCCCTCAAAATTATCTCATCATTTTTGAAGTCTGTGATTTTATAGGTCACCTCCATGCCGTTTTCCAGGGTTAACACCTTGAAATCACCCTCTTTATTGTAATGGGTATCAACAACTTTACCCGGCACCGGCATATTCTCAATCAGGCTACTTGCTATCACTATATCTGCGTAAGGCTCAGGAGACACATTTCCCATTTTTTCCAGCAAATCCAGTACGCTCTCTTCAGACACTTTCGCCAATCCTTCTTTCTCAGGCCCTAACAAAATCACAACTCGGTTCTTATCAGAAATAAATGAATTAATCAACACATTTACTTCTTCAATTTTAATTTCAGGGATCATTTCCTTTTGAACTTCATACTCCCAGGTTATTCCCGGGGCAGGTTCCTCCTCCAAGAAATTTCGTACCATTTCATCAGCAAAAGACCTGGATTGTGATTTATCTCTTTCGTTGTAGGCCTTTTCCATTCTTGCAAGCATGCTCTTTTTCACCCGTTCTAATTCACTTGAATTAAATCCGTGAAGTTTTATTCTTTGGGTTTCTGTTAGTAATGCCTCAAGTCCTTTAAGCTGACCAGTTTCCGCTACCATCGCGTATAATTGAAAAGCATTTTTGGTACGAGCCCATGTTGACCCATAATAACCTCCTCCATAATTGAAAGGTGGATTTGGAGCATTTCTCAGCTCATCCAGTCTGCTGTTGAGCATACTGGCGAACAATTGGTTAATCACCATCTTTTTGTAGCCTTCTTTTGTTGTAACCACAGGTTTTGGCTTTGGATCTTTATACAGCAACTGAACTTGTGAATAAGGAAACTCCTTATCACTTTCTATTGCTACAAATGTTTCATCGTGATTGGGAACTTCATATACTTCACGTTCCCTGGAATCAGATGGATTCTTAATCCCGGAAAAATGAGCTTTAATCTTTTTTTCAATTTCTGAGGGATCTATATCACCAACAGCAATTACAGCCATTAAGTCAGGGCGATACCAGTCCTTGTAGTATTTTCTAATTACGTCGTAATCAAAATTTTCAAGTATGTCTTTTGTTCCAATTGGAAGGCGGTCGGCATACTTTGAACCATACATCACCTTTGGAAGATAGTTGTTTAGCATTCTTTTCCCTGCTCCAAGACCTATTCTATATTCTTCTAAAACCACTCCCCTTTCTTTATCAATTTCTTCTTCAGTAAGGTTAGCATTGTGTGCCCAGTCTTCCAGAACGAGAAATCCTTTATTCAGTACTTCCTGGTCATCTGATGGAATTGATAGCATGTACACCGTTTCATCAAAACTTGTGTAGGCATTTAGGTGTGCTCCAAATTTTACACCTACCGATTGTAAATAGTCAACCAATTCATTTTTCTTAAAGTTCTTCGTACCGTTGAAGTTCATATGCTCCATAAAATGCGCCAAACCAAGTTGATTGTCATCTTCTTGAATGGAGCCGGCATTAATTGCAAGTCTTAATTCAACTTTATCTTCAGGTTTGGAATTCTTCATGATATAATAAGTCAAACCATTTTCCAGTTTGCCAAATTTTACGTTTGGATTAAGTGGAATTTGCTCATTTTCGTTTTCTGTTTGGCCATCTTTAAGGCTAAAAGAATTAGCCGAGGGCACATCAGCAAAAATCAAAAATGAGATTAAGAAAGCACAGAAAAAATTTCCGAGTTTGTCCATTATTGTAAGATTTTAAAAGTTGAAATAAAATTAGAGTCTATTTATAGTAACACTACTAATATATAGATATTACCTATTAATCAACAAAATATTAGTTGATTTAAACCTTACAATCACATATTTCCACTAAAATACAAGTGGAACCGAAATATAATTCGAATGACAGAAGTCAATTGAATTTATTTCATAATTTTATTTTTATGGATTCAAAAGACATGACTATTACTAACCAACACAACTATTTATTTCGATGGATTCTCAGGTTAAAAATTGCGAAATTAAGAGCTTTCCGGATCACGCTATTATTATTTGCTTCTTCTGTTTCCGGATATGGTCAATCCGAAGATAAACTTGGAAGCTGGTTTATTTATAATGGTTTTTTCAATATTAATCCCAAAGTTGAACTGTTCTTTGAAACCCAGTTGCGTACCTGGGAAACGTTTGGCAATCCGGAGAATTTTTTTCTAAGACCATATTTTAATTATAATTTCACCGGTAATTTCCAAACCGGTTTAGGTCTCGAATATCATAAAACCTGGACTTATGCAGAAGATCCGGATGATCGAATAAGTTCGGATGAATTCAGGATAACCCTGCAAAGCATTCTAACTCACAAAATAGACAGGGTATCCGTTCAGCACAGGTATCGTTATGAGTTCAGAAATGTGGATAGTGACAATCTGCAACGAACCAGGTACAGGCTGCAGGTGACAGTGCCACTGAATAATAAAAGCATTGAAAAGGGTACAATATTTTTTAAT
>DAOVVI010000009.1 GCA_030637245.1 Cyclobacteriaceae bacterium | reverse complement strand
TACGACAAGACCTTCAACAACCTCTTTTTCATTTACCGTAGTTAACGTGCCTTCAATGAGGGCTTCCAATTTTTTTCTTTCTTCTTCAGAGTATTCTTCACCGAAACTTTTAGAATCGAGATCATCCCAATTAAATTCATCTTTTGCTTCGGCAGCTTTTTTTGTTTTTTCTTCTTTTTTAATCTCAGGAATTTCAGTTTTAGCTTCAGGCTCTTCAGTTTTAGCTTCAGGTTCCTCAGTTTTAGCTTCATGTTCTTCAGTTTTAGCTTCAGGTTCTTCTGCCTTTTCTTCAATGGCTTCCGGCGCTTCAGCTTTTTCCTCAGTTACAGGAGTCTCTTTCTCTTTTTCACTTTCCTCAACAGCAACTTCTTTTGCATCAGCTTTTGGAGTGTCCTGTACTGCTGCCTCTACCTGAGGCTCTTCTTTTTTAATTTCTTCTTTTGAATTACTCATGCTATTTTTCCCCATTCGATACTCACCATTCCCCGGGGTGGAAAGATGAATTTTAACTTATTAAACCATCATCCCGATGGCTATCGGGACCCGTTTACTCAAACGGACTGCAAAGGTAGCAATTTAATATGATAATATATTCTGAAGATTTAAAAATCGTTGACTGGACTTCTACCTGGACGTGATACAAAATACATTATCATTGCCCCTTTTCCTTTAACCTGGATGGGGGTACGCCTTTCAAATGTGATATGATTTGATTTTATAAAATCTGAGTCTTTTACAAAACGATAGGTTTCTTCAGAAATATTTACCC
Source organism: Cyclobacteriaceae bacterium (assembly GCA_030637245.1). Lineage (GTDB taxonomy): Bacteria > Bacteroidota > Bacteroidia > Cytophagales > Cyclobacteriaceae > JAAUQL01. Next base: position 11,758 of record DAOVVI010000009.1, on the reverse strand, counting down.
GCATAGGTGCTGAATTACTCTCCATTCTCGAAGCCGTATTAATGGTATCGCCAAATACGTCATACAGATATTTTTTAACGCCGACAATTCCGCCGACCACATTACCAGAATGCAATCCAATTCTCATTTTCCATTCTAATTGTGACGTAATGTTTCTTTTTTCAATAAATTGCATTACCTCCAATGAAGCCCGGAGCATCATTTCGGCATGGCGATCATTTTTCTGCGGCATACCACAAACTGCCAGATAGGCGTCTCCAATAGTCTTTATTCTTTCGCAATCATATTTTATCATTATTTCATCAAAAGCTGAATAAATATCATTCAGCTCCTGAATGAGTTCTTTTGGATCCAGTGATGATGAAATTTGAGTAAATCCTACAATATCGGAGAAATAAACTGTGACGTTCTCAAATTTTTGAGGATCCGATTTTCCACTTTCTTTGAGGTCGCTTACTACTTTGATTGGTAATGTATTCAAAAGCAATTGCTCATTTTTATCTTTTTCTGTTGCGATTATTTTGTTTGCTCTTTTCATCTGAAGAAAAGAATAAAGAATAATGACAAAGAACAAAAATATCATCACAAATCCACCGAGAAGCAAGCGTCGAGTGTCTTCGATCTCATGAGAAAAATCCGTTTCGGGAACTACAGCTCCAATTATTAGTGTATTTTTTGGGCTTAGCTCGTACTCTTGTACACCTGCCCACCAGATTTCATCTTTAAATTGAAAGGAAAGATATTTATTTGTGTTATTTTTTTCTCTAAAAGCCTGGATGGCTTTATTAAGCACAGGAACATTGAGATCAACGAGCCTTTTTAGAGTATATTTCTTCCTTTCGTTTTTATCAGCAAATCGTTCATCTTTAGGTAAGCCAATTACTAATGCACTGTCTGACAAAATAAATATTTTCCCATTTTCAGTTATATCAATAGTCGTAGTAAAGTTTGACAGATCAGAAATCAACACATCCATTCCAATCAAAAAATATTGTTTTGATTTAGGGTCATACCATTTTGTGGAAACTGTTATTCCCGGTTGTTTGGTCGTGAAAAATGTATAGGGAGAAGTCCAATTAGAAATTGAATTGCTTTGATTTTCCATCGCAAGTTTATACCATGGCCTTGTTCGTGGATCGTATGCAGTTGTGCGCATTTTTTGTCCGGTTAAAAGATCTTCGCCTATTGAATTTTCATTCCAGTAATATTCTATTGGGGCTTTATGTTTGCTGCCTTTTTCTGTAATTCGAGTAATCCAAAGACTGTCTGTTTGCAATAACATATATTCATCACCCAGTTCATTGGCAATCATCATCGATGAAATAGAAGGAGAACTTTTTAATAGAGGAATGAAAATATCGTTTAACATCTGTATGTCCTGAATATCTCTGAATAATCCTTTCTTTCCTCTTTCCCGTACAGTTTCTACCCTTTGGTTAATCGGTTGGAAAATAATATCCAGCTCTTTTTTAGTAAGATCAAGGCGATCCTGAATCATGACTTTCGACATGTCCTGAACTGTCGATGACAGGTTATTATACATTGTAATTAGTGTAACTGCGGAAGCAATGAGGATTATGAGGATCAGGTTTCCAAAAATTATATTATATAAATTTTGAAGATTTTTCATTCTTTTATATTCACCAAACCGGCATGAAATTAAACTATAGGACGAACACTCAAAAGTAATTTTAAAAATTATTAAGAACTACATATTTAAGCCGGAGTCTGGCAGGATTTCACAGTTGCCTGCAATTAACTGAAATGACTTGCTGCCAGAAGCTATTGATCGTCGGCAATCGTAAAAGATATATACAGGTGAAAATTCACTGCCAATAAATCGTGAATATCAGAATTAACATGTAAGAATGAAAAACTCTATTGAGCCTGCAAAATACCGGTATGATAATCCAGAATTACTTTTTGAAAAAGTAGATTGAGCTGTGCCTGGGCCTGCTTTGATGCGGCAAAGACATAATTGTTATTTGAGTTTGTAAGTTCGATGAGGCTTCCCACTCCAAGGGAATACTTTTCTTTTTGTACATTCAATGCCATAACAGAGGCTTCGTGTTGGGCAAGACTTACGTCATAAGCAGAACGAACGTCTAGAAAGTTTTGATAAGCCTGGCGAACATCAGTCAATATTGTTTTTCTAAGATTTTCAGTATTAATTTTTGAGTTTTCAAATTGTACTTTCTGACGGACATATTGAGTCCTGTTTCGCAAACCTGAGTAGATTGGGATACTCAAATTAAGGCCATAGGCAGAGTTTTTGTTGTCCGTAGTCAACTGCGCATCTATACTTCGTATTGCTTGATCATTATACCTGGTACCTAAAGCATAAAAAGCATACAGGCTTGGGGCAAATTCAGCTTTTGAAATTGAGATGGCTTTTTCTGAGGCAACTTCAGTTAACTGGAATTGCTTTAGGTCAGGGCGGTTTGTCAATGAAATTTCATAAAGCTCGTCCAGGTTAAATTCAGTTAGCCTCACCTCATCAAGATCCCAGGCAGGATCAGTCAAAGTGAGTTGAACTGTTGGATCTAACTGGAGTGTGATGGCTAATATTGATTTATCATTGCTCAGATTATTTTTGCCCTGTAGTACAAGTAATTCCATGTTTTTTACCCCAGCTAGCTGGTCATATTGATCTGATTTAGGCCTGTTACCGGCTTCCACCATAGCTTCAATCTGCTTAAAAAGCAACTCTTGTGTTTTTAAATTATCTTCAGCAATTTTTAATAATTCAATATCGAGTAATACCTGGAGAAATTGGTTGGTTACTTCAAATATCACATCCTGTGAAGTGCGTTCGATCAATTTTCGCTGAGCTTCATAACTGGCATTAGCATATTTTAATCGATTGATTTGTGAAAAACCACTGAAAATATTCAGGTTTGCATTTACTGAAGCAGATAGGTTGTCACTGGTTGTATTGATTGTACGCGCTTCTTGCTCAAGAAATGTATTTCCGTTAGCCCGATATCCCCTCAGATTAGCTGAAATGGAAGGAGCCATTTCACCCCGGCTTTGCGCCTTTTCTGCCCTTATCACATCCATTTGGTTTTCCTGCATCCGCAGACCCACATTTTGCTCCAGAGCAATTTTCACAGCCTCTTCGTAGGTGAGATCCATATCCTGACCATTCAGTGAAATTGTAATTAACGTCAAGAAGATTAAAAAAAAATTCCTCATAATAAAAATTGTTTCTCTATATCTCTGCTTCCAATTGCTCAGCTTTGGTGTCACTTCTTATAATACCATCCACTAAACGTACAATTCGATCTCCATACTGGGCATTCTTTTCTGAATGGGTCACCTGGATTATGGTCATACCCTCTTCATTAAGTTTTTTAAACAATCGCATTATTTCATCTCCTTGCTCGGAGTGTAAGTTTCCGGTCGGTTCATCCGCTAATAGTAATTTAGGTTTGCCAACTATTGCCCTGGCAACACCCACAAGCTGTTGTTGGCCTCCGGAAAGCTGGTCTGGAAATAAGTCTTTTTTTGCCACCATCTGAAATCGATCTAACATCTCGGCCACCATGCTCTTTCGCTCTTTCGATTTTATGCCTTTATAGAGTAATGGAGTTTCAATGTTTTCATAGACAGTGAGTTCATCTATCAGATGGTATGCCTGAAAGACAAATCCTATATGGTGTTTGTGTAATTCGGATTTTTTTCGCTCTCTTAATTTGAGAACAGGTTCGTCCATGAAAAAATACGCACCCTCTGAAGGCTCATCGAGTAGTCCAATAATATTTAAAATTGTTGACTTGCCGGCTCCACTTGGCCCCATAATGGTGACGAATTCGCCTTGTTCAATATCTAGTGAGACATCTTTAAGTACAAATGAACGTTGATATTTATTCTCATAATACTTATCGATACTTCTGAATTTTATCATAATTATTCTAGCTAATATTAATTTAAATCACCTTAGCCAATAAGTATGCCAAAATAAAACAGCTAAAAATGAAGAATTAGGAGGTTTTTAACTTGAATTGAAAATTCGCCATGTTCGTTTATGACTAAGGGGTGTCTGAAAACGGACACAAAAAACAGGTCCTGCCGTTGAGCAGGACCAAAATTGCAAGCAGAAAGTTTTTGATTAAATAATTGTTGACGCAATATAAAAAAAACAGAGGTAAAATCCTCTGCTTTTATTAACCTTTTTTTTTCAAGTCTGTTCTATTAATAAACAGACATCATTTAAATCTGATTTTATTGGTGCCTTTTATTGCTATTGGAGTAGGTTTTAAACTCTTATTTAAAATTGCGTTTCCCAACAGATCAATTTCCTGGTTTATTCTATCTAACATCATTAGTATCTTTTTCCCTTGTTCTTTATTCATGAGATATTTATTAGTTTAATAGATTTATACTGCAAATTAGTTAGAAAGGTTTTAAGAATTTATTTTGTAGCTACCCAGATAGTCAAGTTTAATGTTCAGGTTTCCACAGTTAGAAAGATAAACTATAAACTCCTGGCGTCAGGCCTGAACCTAAAACATGATTAGTCTTATTTCTGTCATGAAACAACAATTCCAAGCGGATCAGAAAATGCAGCTTCAGCTTTTTTTAATTCAATATTGATTTTTTGCAATTCAGTTTGTCTGACAGATTCAGTCTCATTTTTCAATTCTTCGAGGTTTAATGCAATCAATTTTTTGATTTTATGAAATTTAATCCGCAAGATATTGCTATAAACAGAATTGGTCAGCACATCTTTTTCCTTTGGGACATATATCCGGTATCGTTCCCAATTTTCACTTATTTCATGCCTTTCTGAAGTCAGGTTAATTACCTCGTTTTGGATCTTTTGATCAGGATAATTTATAAAATAATTTACATCAACAACGCTCCCTTTATTTAATTCTTCTTTGAAGATATCAAGTATTTGATTGTAAACAGGGTTTGAAAATTCAATCGGATTGAGTTCTTCCAGGTAGTGCTCAAACAGGTTATATTCATTTTCTATCTGGTTAAAACCATAATTAATTAAAATCCTGAGGGCTTCTTTTTCTTGAAAAACAACCGGATCAAATGATTCTTTCTGTTGAGCCTGCTCAATTTCTTCTATCAGTTGTATAGGTTGTTCGCGAAATGCTTCTTTTTGCCTTTCCTTTCTTTGACTGATCAGGATTTTGTTGAGCTCAGCATAAAGTACCTGTTCTTCCAATCCAAGCAAATTGCTCGTTTCTTTCATGTAAATGGCGCGCTTCACCTGATCTGGTATGGTAGATAAACTGGATATGATCTGACTTACAGTTTCAGCTTTTTTAACCGGATCATTTTCACGGCCGTCCAGCAAAAGTTTCGTTTTGAAATGGATAAAATCTTCGGCGTTTTCCTTCAAAAACTGTTGAAAATCCAGGGCGCCCAATTTTCGTGAATAGCTGTCGGGATCTTCTCCGCCAGGGAAAACAACAGCCTTTACGTTCATGCCTTGCTGAAGAATCATGTCTATTCCCCTTAGGGATGCCCGAATTCCAGCGTCATCACCGTCAAAAAGTACGGTGATATTTTCCGTATGTCGATGAATGAGTTTTATTTGGTTTTCAGTTAATGAAGTTCCGGATGAGGAAACTACATTTTCAACACCATGCTGATGCAGGCTGATCACGTCTGTATAACCCTCTACCAGAAAACAATTATCCATCTGCCTTATAGCTCTGCCGGACTGGAACAAACCATACAAAACATCGCTCTTGTGGTAAACGTCAGTTTCAGGGCTATTCAGATATTTTGGCTGATTTTTGACATTTTTAAGTATCCTGGCTCCAAAAGCAATTGCTTTGCCGGTTGAGTTATGAATTGGGAAAATAACCCGGCCTCTGAAGCGGTCATATTGACTTTCTTCTTTCCTGATAATAAGACCTGCTTTTTCCAACAGATCGGGATTGTATCCTTTGGATTTGGCTTCAGTTTCCAGTGCATTCCATTGATCGAGACTATACCCCAGCTCAAATTTCTGAATGGTCTCTTCGGTAAATCCTCGCTCTTTAAAATAGGTTAAACCAATACTTTTGCCTTCCTCAGTTTCAAAGAGGGTTTTCTTAAAATAATCCTTGGCGTAATTTAATATTATGAAAAGACTCTCGCGTTCATTCTGCTTTAGAACAGCTTCAGGAGATTGTTCTTCCTCCACAATCTCTATTCCGTACTTCTTAGCAAGATATTTTATAGCCTCTATATAGCTAAGCCCGTCATATTCCATGATAAAAGAAATGGCGTCTCCTTGCTTTCCTGAGCTGAAATCTTTGAAGTTCTGATTTCTCGGAAAAACAATGAAAGATGGAGTTTTTTCATCAGAAAATGGGCTTTTGCCTTTATAATGCTGACCTGTGCGTTTTAAAGTCACAAAATCGCTTATCACATCAATGATGTCGATGCGGCTTTTTATTTCATCTATCGTTGTTTGACTTACGCTCAATTTCTATGGTTTTCCGTGAATTCAAAATTAATATAAAATAATCGGAGCCGCTATTGAAAAACAAAAAACCATAGGATCCGATTGACAATAATAATCTTGGCCAGAAATCGCTATAAAGATAATTTGCTTCAAAACCTCATAATAAGATTTATTCAAAAATTGAAAGAAACCTTATTGAACAAAGGATAAATAAATTCACGATATTTGCAGCTTGTTAATGTTATTTGTATTTAATCTAACTAAATTTAAGATTTTTAGTTAAACATTTAGAATTTTGTTTAGGAGATGATGATTAAGGAAGAAGATGTTTTAAAGGCCCTTTCAAATGTAATGGATCCGGATCTGGGAAAAGATCTGGTGACTTTAGGTATGATTCAGGATTTGAATATTGCTGAAACTAATATTGCATTCTCAGTTGTGTTGACCACTCCTGCGTGCCCTCTTAAAGAAATGTTGAGAAAAGATTGCTTAGATGCCATTGATAGTTTGGGATTGGATGGTATAGAAGTTGAAATAAACCTGACTTCCACGGTTACAAGCTCCAGGACTGAAAATTTGCCAATATTACCAAATGTAAAAAATTTAATTGCGGTTGCATCAGGAAAAGGTGGTGTAGGCAAATCTACAGTTACTTCTAATTTGGCTGTGGCTCTTGCTAGAACCGGTGCAAAAGTAGGAGTTGTTGACGCTGATATTTTTGGACCTTCTATACCAACCATGTTCGGTTGTGAAGGTATGCAACCCACGGTCAAAAAGGTGGATGATAAAACCTGGATAATTCCCATTGAAAAATATGGAGTTAAGTTAATATCTATTGGTTTTCTGTCTCCCGGTGATAATGCAATCGTTTGGAGAGGACCCATGGCAAGTTCAGCATTAAAGCAATTCATCTCAGATACCGATTGGGGAGAGCTGGATTATTTACTGTTTGATTTGCCTCCGGGGACAAGTGACATTCATCTTACCCTGGTTCAGACCATTCCAGTAACCGGAGCAATTGTAATTACGACGCCTCAAAAAGTGGCACTTGCAGATGCTGCAAAAGGAGTTTCTATGTTTAGACAACCGCAGATCAATGTCCCTATTCTGGGAATTATTGAAAATATGGCATATTTCACACCTGCTGAATTGCCTGAAAATAAATATTACATCTTTGGGAAAGATGGAGGAAAAGAACTTGCCAGGCAAAGTGATGTTGAATTTCTGGGCGAGATACCGTTGGTACAAAGTATCAGGGAGAGTGGAGATAATGGAGAGCCGGTTGCTTTGAAAGATGAGGCTACAGCCGAAGCTTTTATGAGCCTTGCTAAAAATTTAGCTCAGCAAATTGCAATTAGAAATGCGTCACAGGAAAAGACAAAAGTTGTAGAAGTAAATCAATAGATCATGGAAGATAGCGTTTCAGAAAAGACAATTCTTCAAAAGGTAGAAGATGCTTTACAAGTCATAAGGCCATATTTGGAAGCAGATGGCGGGGATGTTAAAATTTTGAATATCAATGAAGAAGGTATAGTAAAACTGGAACTACTTGGCGCCTGCGGTTCCTGTCCAATGTCAACTATGACGCTTAAAGCCGGCGTAGAGGAGGCTATAAAAAGAGCAGTTCCTGAAATAAACGGTGTTGAAGCCATCAATATTACTTCTCCAAATGATCCGGAGGCAAAACTTCCAAACAGATATTTATAGACTATTTTTTTTTAAAACACGTTTACTTCATAGATTTTTTTTGTATTCATTCAGTAAACACGTTCATCTGGTAAATTGATAAAGTCAACGTATTTTCTTTATATAACCGCACTAATATTAGTTGCCTTTTTTGGATCAAACGCATATGGCCAAAAAAGGTGCAGTACTATGGAGGCAGAAAAGTTACGGAGAGAGAAATACAAGTTTCTTCCCAGCGAAACTGAGTTCGAAAACTGGATTGCCCGAAAAATCAATGAGCGAAGAAGTAAACTGGTACCTTTTGGGACTAAAGAGGTTGGTGAACCGGATAAAATTGCGGTCGTTATTCATGTTATTCATAATGGTGAACCTTATGGAGAAGGAGTCAATATTACGGACGAGCAGATATACTCCCAGATTGAAGTATTAAATGAAGATTATCAAAGGAAAAATGCGGATACGATAAAAACGCAACCGGAGTTCTTGAATGCTGCTTCTAAAATGAATATTGAATTTGTTCTGGCTAGACAAACCAAAGATGGAAATCCTACAACTGGAATTGTTCGTGTTCCTGGCACAAAGACTTCTTATGGAATTACGGTTTCAGAACGGGAATTACTATCTGGTTTTAGTCATTGGGATCCAAATATTTATCTAAACATATGGGTTACCAATCTAACAAGCCCATACATTGGTTTGGCTCAATTTCCGGATTTAGATTTTCCGGGTCTGGAAGACGAACCAAACAAAGATAATGAAGCTACTGATGGAATGGTAGTTGATTACCAGGCATTTGGTTCATCGCAAAAAGTACCCGGTTTGGACCTTCAGACTTTTTATAATCTTGGCAGGACATCAACCCATGAAATCGGTCATTTCTTTGGACTCAAACATGTATGGGGTGATGTCACAGGGTCAGCAGGGTGCGCTGTTGATGATTATGTGAGCGATACACCGAATTCATCAATGGAGTATTCAGGTGTTTGTACACCTTCTGATCATGTTTCCTGTGGGACAAATGATATGTTTGAAAATTTCTTGTATTACACCAATGACGAATGCATGAATATTTTTACCGCTGATCAGGTAGTCAGAATGCAGACCATATTGGAAAGTGCCCCCCGAAGGGGCTCGTTGTTAAATTCTATTGGTACAGTGTATCCGGGAGAAATGTACTTTGACCTTGCGATAAATTCCATAAAATCTCCAGGGAAAGTAGTTTGTAATGACGAATTAAATCCTGTTGTTGAAGTTAAAAATAACGGAACCATCCCTGTCACTGATTTCGATATTGTTTACAATTTTAATAATACGGAACAGACATATACATACCAGGGAGATACAATTTTTTCAGGTGCGATTATTGAGATTCAGCTAGACCAATCTACAATTCAAAATGGCAATTATAAATTATCCGTCACTTTAAGTAATATTCCTGATGATACAAATGGATCTAACAACCAAATGGATCATGTTTTTGCAGTTGATGATCAAACGGACTTTATCCCGTTAAGAGAGCAATTTGAAGCCATTAATTTAAATGCTACAGAATGGATTGCTATAAATGAGGACAATAAAACCGGTTGGGAACTAACCGAAGCGCCATTGACTTCAGATGAAAATATCTCCGCTTTCATTAACCTTTACAACTATGAAGACAAGCAACAACTGGACTGGTTGATTAGTCCTTCGCTGGATTTTTCTGAGGCCATGGAAGCTAGTGTGTTTTTTAGAGCCTCCTATGCTAAAAATCAGAATTTCAATGATCAATTGCGCGTGTTGGGCTCAAAAGATTGCGGGGTTAATTTTGATGATGTTTTGGAGGTTTTCTCCAGCTCTGATCTTTCTGTCACAGCTTCGGGAGATTTTTGGGAGCCGACAAATCAAAAAGATTGGCTCACTCATTCAATTGACTTAAATGAATATGCAGGAAAACAAAATATCAGGTTGGCCTTTTTGTCTGTGAATGATTTTGGAAATAATCTCTATCTTGATGATATTGAAATTTTTGCAACAGACGAAGACAAGGTAGTAAAAACTGCTCAAAATAGTTTTACACTTTATCCAAACCCCACTGATGATGGTCTTTTCAAGTTGTCATTTAATATAAGCGAACGGCAGAATGTAGTCATATACATTTACGATCAAATGGGAAGGATTTTAACGATGGATGAATACCCAAATACATTGAATCAAACCTATTATTACGATCTTACAGGTTATAGATCTGGTGTTTATTTTATAAATGCAAAAGGAAAAGACTTTGTCAGATCAAAAAAACTAGTAATTAGCAGATAGCATAAAGTTTTTTTAAGATTTTATTTCACCAATTATTATTAACATCCTTTATAACATCCAAAGCATATTACTATTTTTGAACCACTAACTATTCAGTATAAAAGAATATCAAAATGAGTAAAAAGCTAAGTATAGCTATATTATATGGCGGTAGATCTGTTGAGCATGAAATTTCAATTCGTTCAGCAAAAAATGTAGAGGCCAATATCGATAAGGAATCCTTTAGTATTATACTTCTTGGAATTAATAAAAATGGTTCATGGTATTTGAACAAAACAATCGATGATGAGATAAATTCCGGGGTTTCTGTATCAATAAATCTTGATGCTTCAGCGCCTCATTTAATCGAAAATAAATCAGGAAGCGTCATTAAAATTGATGTAGTTTTTCCAGTACTTCATGGTACCGATGGTGAAGACGGAAGTATTCAGGGGCTATTTAAATCTCTGAATTTGCCGGTGGTCGGTTCCAGTGTTTTAGGTTCTGCGATTTCCATGGATAAAATAATATCCAAAAAAATCTTAAAGGAATGCGGCATCCCTGTTGCTGCCTACCTCGAATTCGACAGGTTACAAAAAGACAGTATTAAGTTTGATGAGATTGTTGATAATGTCGGATTACCTTTCATGATTAAATCCGCAGCTCTCGGATCATCGGTTGGGATTTCGATGATCAAATCTGAGAAAGATTTTCCCGGCGCCCTGGAAGATAGCTTTAAATATGGTGACAAGGTAATCATTGAACAATTTGTGAAAGGGCGTGAATTGGAGTGCGCGGTGATGGGTAATGAACAACCCAAAGCGACTGTCCCCGGGGAGATATTAATGATAAAAGACTATGATTTTTATACCTATACAGCCAAGTATCTGGATGAAGAAGCCATCGAAATAAGACTACCGGCGGATGTGGATGAATCGATGACAGAAGAAATCAAAAGGGTTTCTATTTTGGCGTATCAGGCTTTACGTTGTGAAGATTATGCCCGTGTTGATTTGTTCATTTCAGAGGAAGGGGAAATAATTATTAATGAGATCAACACAATTCCGGGATTTACAAATGCAAGTATGTTCCCAATGATGTGGAAGGAAATGGGCATATCATTTACTGAATTGATCTCAGAGTTGATCAGTTTGTGCCTGAAGCGATATTATGGATCGAAAGATTTGGAAACTGAGTATAATGGGGTGAATTAGTACATATTGACTATTGGGGATATTTTTTTAGTAAATTCGCACCATTGAATAATATCAATTTAAAAAGTTGTTTTAACGGTATGCTGCAAAAAATCATTGGATTATTAAAGGATAAGTCATGGAAAACCGTCCTGTTGCATATGGGTTTTATAGTAATAATTGTTGT
>DAOVVI010000273.1 GCA_030637245.1 Cyclobacteriaceae bacterium | reverse complement strand
TTTTGAAAATAAAAGGGCTCTGGGTTGCTCATGAAATACAATTTGATTTGCCAATTCTGAGAGTTGCGCAGTCTTAAAATATATATGAAAAAATTGGGATGGATGATCTAAAAGATAATTTGCCAAAGTTGCCGCTTCCCGGAAATACAGAAACGTATCTCCACCGTTGTAATGGAATTTATAAAGTAATCCTAAGCCTAAACCGGCTGCTATTTTCAGAAATAAGCCTAAAATGGCGAATTGATTATGTTTGTTTTTCTTCACGAAAAAATAACCAAGCCAGATAAGCAGGGCAAAAGATATTACATTCGCCCAGATCATTACCTTCCGTTAATTATTTCCGTTCCGATAGTGCAATTCAAGCATCGTTTTTTCAGGCAATACCGGTTATAAATTTCGATCAATGCCTGGGAGTCAAATGCTGATTTGGCGTCATTCCCGAATACTTTCCACTTTTTGGTAATCGAATTAACTTCCGGCTTTACTGAAGTCAATAACTCCATGGATTTTTCTTTTAATTCCCCCTGATCTTTGTGAATGCCGTAAGCAAACAACAATGGCGCGACCGTATTTATCAGAATGTTTTCTATGCTGGAGGCTCCAAGCTTACCGGTTTGGGTATTAGCTTTTGATCCAAAATCATAATGATATAACCAGTAACTGGACTGAACCACTGCAAGGCTGTTTTTTAATTCCGAAACGCTCTCAAAATCCATAAAAAGTGAAAAAAGATTTGTTTGATTTGCAATTAAAGTTGCCAGCTGGGCAATGCGAATGGTTGGGAAATTGGCAGGCCTCAATCTCAAAAACTTCCATTGATGCTTATCCAGTCTCCTTTCTAAGCTATATTTTTTTTGTTTGAAATTATATTCTTTAGCCAAATCCATAAAATACATGTCTTCCAGATTCTCCTCCAGAAATCCGGCCTGACCAAATAACAGCGCTTCAACCGTTTTCAGGCTCTGAGACTCTTTTTTTAAAATTTTTAAAGGCAGTGATTTACCCAATTCGAAAAACGGAAATGCATTGGTTTTAAATCCAAAATTTCCGCATAACATTCTCCAGGTAATTTCTTCCCAATCATTGCCTGTCAATGCGATTTCACGGAAAATCTTTTCAGATTTAATTTCAAGTCGCTGAGCAAGCGCTTTATCCATCATGCTATAGATAGTAATGGGCTTGATTTTATCGAGGAACCTTCTGCACAAAATATCGTCTCCCGGTTCAAAGAGTCGATTATAATTTCTGATTAATTGCACATCCACTACATTTTTCAATTCAAACGCGGGGATAGCAGAATTGTCTTTTCGCTGAATAGAAGCGTCATTTTTCCATACCACGTGCAATATCACATTATCATAAGCTTTGTCATTCTGATGATTATGCCGGTTCCAATCCCGGGCATTTATATGAATTTCAACATTTCCATTCCATATAATCTCTCCGATTTTGATTTTTGCATTACTAAAATCCGGACCGGCATCGGTATTTTTATACCCCGGATGAAGCACAGTTATTTTTTGTCCGGAATCTGTTTTAAGATCTCTTCTCTTGAATTGTTGAAATTTCCAAATAAAATGTAAAAATGCTTCTTCCATCTGGTCAGCGTATTTTTAAAAATAGTAAATGACACTGACAATAAGATGATTCTGACATAAAAAAATAAGCTAATGATAGAATGATTAAATGCGTAAATGATAAAATTTGTGCGTATTGTAGGCAGGTCTGCTAACCGAAGTAATTTCTCCGAAGGAGAGGCAAGGTTAGCATAGAATAAAAAGAACATGAATTATTACCATAGAAGTAATTCATGTTTGAGACATATTAAAGGCATGCAAAACATCATCGTTAATTTCCCTTCCCTCTATAATTTTCAGCCCTGTAGTTATGTATTTAATCATTCTATCATTCACGCATTTAATCATTTATTAAAATTTTCTTCTTTACCGTCAGCATGTATCGCAAATCGTCCTTTATTTCTATCATGAGCTTGCTCTCGTTTAGGCCATGGCCACCCACCGAATTGTGTTCGTTGATAATCCTGATATGCTTCACGAATTTCTTCTTCGGTATTCATCACAAAAGGCCCATATTGTGCAACAGGTTCGTTAATAGGTTTTCCTTGTAACATTAACATATAACATGCTTCATTACCTCCTTGTAGTGTGATGTCTTTACTTGCATTTACTTGTATTGAATGATTGGTTGAAATGCTTTCTCCTTCAATTTGCATACCATCTCCTTTATAAAAATAGAGGGTTCTGTTTACATCACTATTGGATTTTGGCAAGATCCAGGTTGCATTGGCTTCCAGTTTGATAGTCAAAATGGCTACATCGTTATCCGGGTTTGCCGCCCATGAATCCGGTGTTGGTTCTGGCGCAATCAGGTTGTTAAGCGTTCCGGCAATTACATTCACTTCTATAGAATTCCCGTTGCTATCCTTTTCTTTTAAAACCGGAATGGCATCTTTCCATAGCATTTTAAAGTGAGGTTCTACAAATTTATTGGCTTTTGGTAAGTTCAACCATACTTGAAAAATCTCTAACGGATTTCCTTTGTTTTTATGGATTAATGGAAACATTTCAGAATGCTGTACACCTTTTCCTGCGGTCATCCATTGAACGTCTCCTTTCCCAAATCGTCCGGCGGCTCCCAAAGAGTCAGTATGGTCCACCAATCCCTCTTTATTGATGGTAATAGTTTCGAATCCTCTATGAGGATGAACTGGAAATCCTGGAATACGATCACCATGATACATTCGCCATCCGTCTTTTATTGTAAAATCCTGTCCTATGTTTCTGCCTTCTAAGGAGGTATCTGGTCCCATCTCATCATTTCCTTTAGGATATTCATCTCTGTGATAGGCACAAAATAGAAATGGGTCTTGTGTTTCCCATGGGAATCCCAAGGGTTTTATTTTTATAATGCCACTTTTACTCATCTTTCTGCATTTTATTTTTCAAATAACTCATACCTTTTTAAATAAACATCTTTTTTAATGATGTGTTTAGTTTTCCCAAATAACTTTATTTCATAATATAATCATCGGAAATCTAACCTGAATAATCCAGGAAATAATTATTGATACTTTTGAAGAGTTAGAAATCAAGCCCGCCTGTCAGCAGGTCTTATTCCTAAATAGATAATATTCATGAATTATTGAGAATAAATAAAGCCCGCTAATAATCCCTCATTTCTTTTATTACTTATATTTGATTTATGATGAAATACATTTTTAATGAGCAAATTATAGATCACGAAAAAGCGCTTATCCACGTCAGTGATCTTACTTTGTTGAGGGCTTATGGCGTTTTCGATTTTTTCAGATTAGTAAATTTGCAGCCTCTTTTTTTTAACGATCACCTGGATAGATTTTTTAATTCAGCCCAAAGTCTCAGGCTCAAATGTCCCCTGGATAGAGATAAATTGAAATCCATGATATTAGAATTAATCTCCACCAATCAGATACAAAATTCCGGAATCCGGATTATTCTAACCGGTGGTGAATCGCACAGTGGATATTCTATTGGAAAACCAACACTTATTGTGATCAATGAGCCCATAAATCCATTACCCAAAAGCCATTTTAGTAAAGGCGTCAAATTGATCTGTTATGAATATTTGAGGGATATTCCTGAAGTAAAAACGATAAACTATTTGATGGGCATTTATAAAATGCCTGAAATTCAGGCAAAAGGGGCATTGGATCTCTTATATCATTGGAATAGTAAAATATCGGAGTTGACCAGAAGCAATTTCTTCATTGTCGATCAAGATGATAAAATCATAACACCCGGAAATGGGATTTTGAAAGGTGTCAATAGAAAACACGTTTTACACATCGCAAAGACAAAATATGAAGTAGAAGAACGAGATCTTTTTATGAAAGAGTTGGTCAATGCCAAAGAGGCCTTTATTACCGGGACGACAAAAAAAGTAATGCCGGTGTTTCAAATTGATGACTTAATCATAGGAAATGGAAAGCCCGGGCCGGTTACGATTGAATTGCAGACGATGTTTGAAAAATATGTGGTTGAGTTCTTAGGGTCTGTTCAAATATAAATTACATTTATGATGTATAATTGTACCACATCTTTTTCAAAATAACAATTTATATTTGAGCAGACCCTTAAAAGCAAATTAAGGCAAAAGACTTTCCCTTTTTACCCATAAATCTCCTGAAGGGGACTACCAAAAAGGCATACATGACATACTTCTTTTCCGGAATTCAGGTTTGCTTTT